>CANDEH010000083.1 GCA_947383645.1 uncultured Clostridia bacterium
GAGGACATCATGGAGACCAACGTCATCGCCGTGTCCACCATGGAGGACCGGGAGGACGTGGCCCAGAGTTTGAGCAAGTACGACTTCCTGGCCATGCCCGTGGTGGACGACGAGCACCGCCTGGTGGGTATCGTCACCATCGACGACGCCATCGACGTCATGGAGAAGGAGGCCACCGAGGACTTTGAGAAGATCGCTGGCATCAGCCCCACGGATAAGCCGTATCTGCGCACCGGGGTGTGGGAGACGGTGAAGAGCCGCATCCCCTGGCTGCTGCTGCTGATGCTCTCGGCCACCTTCACCGGCGTGGTCATCTCCAGCTTTGAGGACTCCCTGGCCGCCTGCTCGGTGCTGATCGGGTTTATCCCCATGCTGATGGACACCGGCGGCAACAGCGGCAACCAGGCCAGCGTAGCGCTGATCCGCTCGCTGAGTCTCAACGAGGTAGCCTTCGGCGATCTGCCGGGGGTGCTGTGGAAGGAGATCCGGGTGGCGGTGAGCTGCGGGACCCTGCTGGCGGGGTGCAACTTCCTGAAGCTGATGCTGGTGGACCGGCTGCTGCTGGGAAATACGGCGGTGACTGTGCCGGTGGCGGCGGTGATCTGCCTGACGCTGGTGTGCACGGTGTTCTGCGCCAAGGTGGTGGGGAGCCTGCTGCCCCTGATATCCGACAAGTTGGGGCTGGATCCGGCAGTGGTGGCGGGTCCCTTTATCACCACCATCGTGGACGTGGTGTCGCTGCTGATCTACTTCAGCTTCGCCACAGCTCTGCTGGGGCTGTAGGCGTCCATCGCCCGGAGCGTATCCGGGGACAGGCGCTCCCTCCCGCCGGCGGCGTGATCCGCCGCGGCCGGGCACGGATGCCGGATCCGTGCGGCCGAAACGCCTCTTCTGTGTAGGAAGCGCCCGCCGCACTGACTGCGAAAGCAGGGAGGGGACGGCGGGCGCTTCCGCATGCTGAAGCGGGTGTAACACAGACTCCGCTCCATTTTGCCGGTTACTCCTCCCATCCGAAAAACCCGACAGGGCGGCATGGAATGATGCCGCCCTGTCGGGTCATTCTATAGTCAATGCGACTGAAAAAGAGTAAAGTTCGGCGGATAAAATAGCCACAACTGCATTGTACCCGCAAGTGGCACGCCCCGGCAGATCCGGCGCCGCCTCTCCGGCGGCAATCCGTCACTTCAACGCCTGGTAGACGGTAAGCATCTGCCCGATGGCCTCCTTGTCCCCGGCGCTGACGGTGAGGTCGTAGTGGTAGTCGTCCCCCTCAAAGCGGATGACGGTCTCTGTGGAGTCCACGATGGCCTGGAGGATCTCCTCGTAGTTGCCCTCGCTGACATCCACATCCACGTACTCCCACACATCGCCGTAGGCGTTGTCCCGGGTTACATCGAAGTAGTTGAAGCTCTTGGTGTACCGCTCGTCGTCAATGGCGAAGGTAAGCTTCTTGAAGAAGATCCAGTCGTCCCCGGTGTAGTTGCAGATGAACCGCAGCCAGGTGCGGCTGCTGTCCTGGCCCAGGTAGGGCAGGGCGAAGCAGCGCACATCCGTGGCCCAGTAGTCGGTGTAGTAGGGGAAGGCGGAGGGGTAGTAGAACTTCAGCCCCCGGACCTTGTCCTCCTCCTTCTTGAACCCGGCTAAAAGCTGCTCGGCGGCGGCCTTCTTCACCGCAGTCAGCTCCTCCGCGGCGCTCTCCAGGACGGCGGCGTTGGCCACCTTGGCCTGATCCGCCTCGCCGAGGGCGTCAAAGGCCGCCTGGGCCTCGTCGATTTTCCCGGCGCTGTCCATGCTCACCTGACCGATGGCGTCGATCAGTTCGCTCACCGCCCTCACCCGGATCTCGCTGAGGGCGCTCTCCGCCGCCTCTAAGTCCCCGGCGTTGGCCACCAGAGCCTGCACGGCGGGATCACAGCTCTCATACAGCTGCCGGGCAGCTCCGATGGCCTCGCCGCTGTCGGCGGTCACGGTGCCGATGGCGGCGATAGCCGCGATGACCTCGTCGGCCTGGGCCTGGAGCACCAGCTGCTCATATGTATCCCGGGCGGCCTGGAGCTTGCCCTGGTCCACGTCCTCCTGGTCCTCGGCGGTGAGGGCGGCGTAGGCATCCTCCGCGGCGGCGATGGCGGCCTCGCTGTCCAGGGTCACCTCCCCGATACCGTCAATCAGGGCATCCACGGCCTTGGCGGCCTCGCTCTTGCCGCAGGCGGTCAGGCTCAGGGCCAGGGCCAGCGTCAGGATTAGGGCCGCGATCCTCTTTATCGTTCTGCTGTCTCTCATGTTCTCTCACCATCCCCGGGCACCCTTCGCGCCCCTGCGGGATCCTTTCCTTCCAAATCTCTTAGAACAGGGTCTTTTCCCCCTCGGCAAACAATGTGTCGTTGATCTCGCTCAGGGTCTTCTGGTGCAGGATGCCGTGACAGATGATGGCGTCCCGCCGGAGCTTGGGGTAGATCTCCGCGTAGCCGGCCTGCCGCAGCAGGGCCTGAATTTCCTCCAGCGGCGCCGCCATCCCCACGCAGATGCACAGCAGCCGGTCCCGGGACGGGCTGCGCCGGCCGGAGAACACCTGGTGGAGGTACACCTCGCTCATCCCCGCCCGCCGGGCCAGGGCGGCCTTGTTGGTCCCCCACCGCTCGAACATGGCCGTCAGCAGGGCCGCCACACTGTCGTCCCGGAAGCTGGTCTGGTTCTCCTTCAGATAGGACTGGATGCTGCTCTCCTCCATCAGCTCCGCGCGCAGATCATCCGTCGCTTTCTCCTTCACTCTTCCACCTCCCGCTTTACATTTTTTCAAATCTGCTATATACTGTTGTCCATACTGTACAATATTTTGCTGCCCAAAACAATTAACTGGCTGCATAGGGTTTCAAGTTTTTTGAGGTGATTCCTATCTACACTTGGCTATCAGACGTGATCCAGGCGGAGTACGACGCCCTCCGTCTGCTGAAGGAGAGCCCCCGGGGCCGCGTGGAGCTGATCCGCCACCGCGCCTCCGGCCGGCGCTTCATTCTCCGCCGCTTCACCGGCAGCGGGGAGGTCTACCAAAGGCTGCTGACCTGCTCCTTCCGGCACCTGCCCCTGATCTATGAGGCGGCGGCGGCAGGTGAGGAGAATCTGGTCATTGAGGAGTACATTGAGGGGGATACCCTCGGTTTCCTTTTGCAGGAGGCCCTGTTCTCCCCGGCGGAGACCCGGCAGATCGTGAGGCAGCTGTGTCAGGCGCTGTGGGTGCTCCACTCCATGGCCGCCGTCCACCGGGACATCAAGCCGGAGAATGTGATTCTCCGGGGGAGTGACGCGGTGCTCATCGACTTTGACGCCGCCCGCCTCCACAAGCCCCAGGCGGAGGCGGACACCCAGGTCCTGGGCACCACCGGCTTCGCCGCCCCGGAGCAGTACGGCCTGAGCCAGTCCGACGCCCGGACGGACATCTACTCCCTGGGGGTGCTGATGAACGTGATGCTCACCGGGGAGCACCCCTCCAAAAAGCTGGCGGAGGGCCGCATGGGGCGGATCATCGAGCGGTGTACCCGGGTGAACCCGGCCAAGCGGTATAAAAGCGTCCTGCGTCTGATGGAGGAGTTGTGATGGCGGAGAAAAACTGCCCCCACTGCGGCGCGGTACTGCCAGGGGAGGCCGCCTTCTGCCCCTGCTGCGCCCGGAGCGTGAACAGTCGGAAAGAGATCCACCCGCCCAGACGGCTATCCAGGCGGGCGGTGCGCGTTTCGCTGGTACTTCTGGCCTCGCTGGTCCTGGTCCTGACGGCTTGGCTGTACACCCGGCCCAGGGTCTACGACAACGGCACCGCCGAGATCATCTACACCGACGGCGACGGCAGCTACCAGCTCCTTCTCAACTACTTCGGGGACCGGTTCCAGTCCATGACGGACTATGCCGAGGAGGTGGAGGAGGGGACCACCTCCAACAAGCCCTCCCGCCTGCTGGTCAACCACGTGGACACCGGCGTCAACGCCAGGGAGGCCTTCCGCCGGAAGGTGGAGGAGGTCACGGTGGAGTTTTTGCAGCCCGGCGGTCCCGAGCCCTGGCAGTCCTCCGGGCCCGCCGTCTCGGACTACGACCAGGAGGCCGCCTACCGGACCATTCTGACCTACACCGACCGCAGCAGCGACATGGCGCTGCGGTGGACCATCCGCATGAAAAACGGCGATGTCATCCGCCTGTACCAGCGCATGGAGCTGGGGGTGGTCCCCACCCGGCACTTCACCCCGGAGGACGCGCCCATGGACACCATGGAGGAATTGCAGGCCCTGGTGGACGAGATCAACGAGACCATCCCCGCCAATATTATCGTCTACCTCCACCTGCCCGCCGTGACCTACAAGGGCAGTCTGGTACTGGCGGAGCGGTCCATGAACCTTATCGGCAGCGAGGGGCCGGCGGGAGCGCGGACCACCTTCACCGGCACCCTCCAGGCCACTGCCCAGAAGGGCTACATCTGCCAGTTTCAAAACGTGGACTTTGTGGGCGGCGGGGACGGGGTGGGGGTGTCCGCCTCCGCCCGGATCAACTTCCGGGACTGCCGCTTTGCCGTCTGGCGCACCGGCGTGCTGTGCTACGGCGAGTCCTGGGTGAACGCCAGGGACTGCACCTTCGAGGACAACACCGTGGGCCTCCACTTCAACGCCGCCGGTCAAAACGCCAACGACCACATGTACAGCGGGAACCTGTTCCAGCGCAACGGCACCGCCGTCCTGCTGGAGAGCGTCCCCGGCAATGAGCAGGCCCTATACTTCGAGGGCACCCGGTTCTCCAGGAACGGCACCGACATCGACAACTGGTGCGGCCACGAGACGGACATCAGCCAGGCAATTTTTGAGTGAAAGGGGTTGTCCCTTTGTCAGAGACAAAAAAATGCCCCCTCTGCGGAGCGGTGCTGCCGGAGGAGGCAGCCTTCTGCCCCCACTGTGCCCGGAGCATCCAGCCCCGTGCCGAGGCGGCGGTGCCCCGGCTGTGGGGACGGCTTCTGCGGCCCGCCCTGGTATTCCTGGCGGCGCTTCTCACGGCGGGGGCGTACTGGTATAGGAACCGGCCCCAGGTGATCGACCCGGGCGGGGCGGAGCTGCGGTACACCCTGGACGGCGCCGAGTATCAGATCGTTGCGGGCTGGATTGACAACCGCTTTGAGGGGGCGCAGACGGTGTACCAGCCGGTGGAGGAGAAGGAGATGCGCTACACCTTCCCCCAGGCCCTCTACATCAACGACCCGGCCAGCGGGGCCGACGCCCGGGAGCCCTTTTTGGAGCGGGTGGAGCGGATCACCGCCCATTTTGTCCGGACGGACGACCCGGACCGGCCCTGGACCTGCGATGAGCCTATCCTCCGGCCGGACTACGCCCCCGGCGCCGTCCGGGTGACCAGCATCCACTTCACCGCCTGGAGCGGGGAGGGGGATATGGTCTGGGAGATCGAGATGAAAAACGGCGACCTGCTCCGCCTGCGCCAGCACTTTGTGGCCCAGCCCTATCAGGTTCTGCGCTTCACCCCGGAGGACACCGCCATGGACACCGTCGAGGCGCTGCAGGCCCTGGTGGACAGCATTCCGGACCGTCTCTCCAGCAAGTATAACGGGGTTGAAATTACCCTGCCCCCGGTGCGGTATGAGGGGGGCCTGGCGGTGGACGGCTTCGATGTGACCCTATATGGCAGCGAGGACGGGGCGGGGAACCGCACCGCCTTTACCGGCCCCGTCCGGGTGACGGGCCGGGACAACGGGGTATCCTTCCTGGAGCATATCGACATTCTGGGCCCCGGCGAGGGGGTGGGCGTCTCCGCCTCCGCCCGGCTTCACCTGACGGATTGCCGGGTGGCCGGATGGTGCACCGGCGTGCTGGCTTACAGCAGCAATGTGTGGGTCAATCTGCGGGCGTGTACCGTGGAGGACAACGAGGTGGGCTTCCACTTCAACGCCGCCGGCAGCTCGGTCTCCCGCACCATCTATGACGGCAACCTGTTCCGGCGCAACGGCACCGCCGTGCTGCTGGAGCGCCTCCCCGGCGTGGAGACCATCTCCTTCCCCGGCTGCCGCTTCACAGAGAACGGCGCCGACATCGACAACCGCTGCGGCCAGGCGCTGGATCTGGAAGAAACTATATTTGAATAGCGGGACTAAAAATCAGATCCAGACAGCGCTGCGCCGTTCCTGCGCGGAACGGGCAGCGCTGTCTGCTTTCTTCTGAACCGCCGCATTCAAAGGAGACCACCCCGCTCCCGCTCAATCATCTGATTCTGGCGGGCAAGCTGCACACCTGTTGGACCGGCCGCAACGAACAGGCCCAGAATCGCTACCGACTTATTATCAAACAGGAAGCCGCCGTCAAAGACGTAACCGAGGACTTGAAGCGTCCGTCACAGCAGGAGCGCACGAACGGACTGCTGCCTGCTGAGCAGGCAGGAAAACGAAACCCTCCGCAGAAAGATAACCGAAGCATGCTCAACGGAATGCTTTGGATCGTCCGCAGCGGAGCACAGCGGCGGGAGCTGCCGGAGGCGTAGGGCCCTGGCCGTCTGACTATGCCCGTTTTGCCAAATGGTAGGATGTCGGAGCGTTGGAACGTGTATTTTGAGCATGGTCTCCCGATGCGGATATGGAGAATCTTACACAGAACAGACCACAGGTACTTCTTGCACAAATTCTCTCCGCACTGAATTGGAGCAGGTAAAAACGGCGACCGCAGATCCAGTACGGGCGGTGAAAGCTGGTATCTTCAACGCCGCTACAGAGGCCCGGATGGACGAGCTGGAACAGCAGCAGGACGCTACAGATTTTTTATTTACCAGAGATTGAATCCCCCCGACTGGTGAAATTTCGGGTATCAAAAGCCCCAAAAAGCCCCGATGCCGTAGGCGTTCAGCCTACGGCATCTATACTGGGCACATAAAATGGTGACCCGTCGGGGATTCGAACCCCGGACCCACTGCTTAAAAGGCAGTTGCTCTGCCAACTGAGCTAACGGGTCAAATCTGGCTGGGATGGTTGGACTCGAACCAACGAATGCGGGAGTCAAAGTCCCGTGCCTTACCGCTTGGCTACACCCCAGTATGCAGCGCGGGAAAAGAAATGGGATTGGGATTCTCTCCCAATCCCATTTCTCTTATGGGGTGGGTAATGGGACTCGAACCCACGACCCTCGGAACCACAATCCGATGCTCTAACCAACTGAGCTACACCCACCATAATCCTGACCTGCTGAATAACCGGGGGGACTTTGGTACGCCAGAAGGGACTCGAACCCCCGGCCTACTGCTTAGAAGGCAGTTGCTCTATCCAGCTGAGCTACTGGCGCATATTGGAGCGGGTAACGAGAATCGAACTCGCATCCCCAGCTTGGAAGGCTGGTGCCCTGGCCATTGTGCTATACCCGCAAGAACCTTCCGCAAGATTCATCAGCCATAGCATAATAGCACGAAAATGTCCTTCTGTCAATATGCTTTCACGCTTTTCTGCCGCTTTTTTCTGATGCTCTCCCCATTAGCCGCCGCACTGCTCAACAAAGAAGGCAAGCAGCCGACTGCCCGCCACAGTGTCCAGACCCCGGCCGCCCTCAAAGAGCCGCTCCGGGTGCCACTGTACCGCCCATATTGGGGCTGTCTCGTGCTCTACCGCCTCCACAACGCCCTCTGCCCACTGCACTGCCCGCAGTCCCTGTCCCAAACGGTCCACCGCCTGGTGATGGGCGCTGTTGACCGTAAACCATTGACCGTAGAGCTGTCCAAGAGCGCTGTCCGCCGCTGTGCACACCCGGTGAAGCCGGTCCCCCCGTTCAAGGGCACTGTGCCCCTCCACCTGTTGGTGTAGCGTACCGCCCAAGGCTACATTCAGCACCTGCATTCCCCGGCAGATACCGAGAATGGGTCTTCCTTTTGTCAGGAAATCCTCCGCCAACTCCAGTTCCAAAGCGTCCCGTGTCTCGTCGATATTCCGGCAATCAATGATTGGTGCACCGTAGCGCCGGGGATGAAGATCCCCTCCGCCGGGGAGCAAAAGCCCATCGCAGGTATGGGGGGGATCGCCGACATAACGCACATTGGCTCCCACTGCAGACAGAGTGCGCTCATAGTTAGAAAACTGGCCGGGAAGTCCCGGCAGAAGAATCTGGGGAAGCATAGATACGGTCTCCTTTAAAGTTTTCTTGCTATAATATATGCAAAGCCCTTGCACAGAGACCATTCTTTGTGGTATGATAAAAAAGCTCTCAATCTACGTAGGGAAATATAGACAGCAGTATTAAAGCGGGTATAATGAGAGCAGGCCAAAATCATGTTGCTTGTGCCAAAAATTGAATATTTTTCACCTGGAGGTGTATCGAAGTGGTCATAACGAGAACGACTCGAAATCGTTTGACCGGTAAAACGGTCCGTGGGTTCGAATCCCACCGCCTCCGCCAAGTGAATTAGGGTAGGAGTACTGAACAGTTTTATTGGACTGGACGATATTCCTACCCTAATTTTATCCCGAAAGCCCCTGTGCGGTCAGGCTTTCCGGTATAGATTCATTGCCCACAAAAATAGATATCCAGCGTCAAAAAACCTGAAATTCAAAGTCAAAAAATCGAAAACATCAGCTTTTGAACCCCTTGTCTAATCAGCTTGCTGATTTCTTTTTTCCTTCATAGATCGCCTCAAATTGCTCTGGTGTTTTATAATTAAAGGTACTATGCGGCCATTGAGTATTGTAAAATTCTACGTAATTTTCAACACTTTTTGCGAACTGCTGTTCAGATTTGTACTGTGTGCGGTATATCTCTTCTCGTTTCATGTAAGAGAAAAATGACTCTATAACAGCATTGTCATGAGGTTGACTTAGGGCGGAGAAAGATTGGGCAACCTTGTTCACACGTAATAATTTGCGAAAAGTCTTAGAAGTTTCCTGTGCCCCTGGTCGCTGTGGAACATCAAGGATTGAAAGGCATTACTGTATTGATACGCTTGCCGAAATGTCGATGTAATCAGATATCTTGTTGGTAATAGCCTGGGAAAAATTGTTGCTGGTTTGGAAAAACACAGGAGATTTGCTGATGCGGAATGTTACAGAGATTTTCTCTTCGCAGAATGACCTTCTAGTTGAACTGCGGTTTTTCTATGCAGCTGTCTACTACTGGATTAGACAGATCTGCAAGAGCAGACCCACAATATCGAATTGTAGGAGTATCCTGAGTTCCACTGGATGATGGTACCGTGCCGAAAAAGAGAATTGACCTGATCCCAAAGAAAGTATATAAAGCAGAGGTAGTTGTGTAGTTTCTTTCTGCAATCCCGACAATTTCCCCAAAAGTTTTTACAGCTCTGAGATAGTGTTTAGAAGTCTCTTCCAAACACTGCCATTAATTATGTATTCTGATGTTGCTCTACACATGTAAACGTATAACTTTACTTTTTCAAAATGAAATGATTATTAATAATCAGGAGATCTTCTCTTGAATACTTTTTAAAACAGTCTGCAATTGTTATTTTCTCAAATTTTCTAATATCCTTTTCCGAACCCTGGTGTGGAAATGCCTGTAAGATAGTAAAGCCTGCCTCTTCAAAAATTCTTACATAATCACTGTTTCTAAGCCTGTTCTGATAATGGATAGAAGGGCTATATTTGACCCATTCCTTTTCTGAAAACTGCAAATAATTATAAGCCGAAATACTTGTGTCCGTATGCGCGTAATGATCACTATAATCGATGGAAAATGATGCAATCCCTCCGGTTTTCAAAATACGCCAACATTCCCGAACAATCTCTATGATAGAATTTTCGGGAATATCTTCCAGCGTCACATTTGAAATTATATAATCTATACTTTGAGCTGGAAGCCTTGTGTCTCTTGCATCATAAGGGGCGTTATAAGTTATTCCAAAATTTTTCTTTAAATACGTCTTAAAGTTTGCGCCTGTCAATTTCCCCTCAAATACAGGCTCTTTTATGTTTAACCGGGTTGCATTATGCTTATAGAAGGTTATTGTATTGGTAATCTCTCTAACATGCGATAACTTTTTGATGTCAACACAGACATACTCTTTCATACCACATAAAGAAACTCCTATCGGGCAAAGAAGATCCCATCCTGCGCCAAACTCATAGCACCTACTTTCGTTAATAGGAGTTTCCCCAAACTGTTCAAATGCTGTTATGTGTGCTGCAACTTTGTCGTAGTATGATTTCAGCAAAGCATTCTCGTCAAACACAAGTGATTTAGTAATAAATCTTTGCAAAAGATAATGAATCGAATCACCGGCAGGCAACCACTCTAAAATGGAGAAGACTGTACTTTTAAGTCTCCAATCTACTGTCTGTCTGTTTGTCTGCAAATTATCCTTCATACTCAAAGTATTATCAACCCTTTTTTTGCAATTTTTATTCTTAATGAATGGTACTGCCCGGGGCTCCCCAGGCAGTACCATCTTTTCCTCTTTGTCCCATCACAGAAGCGGTACAAACGCAGTACAGGACCGCTTTTATACCTCTTTCGGCGCCTCGCCGGATTTGCCGAAGGCCTTGGCGATTCGCTCGTTCTTCTCCTGGCGGTCCTCGATGGCCTCCTTCAAGACCATGTCCTTCACCTTCATCAGCCGGACAATGTTGCCGCGCTCGTTCTCATCCAGCTTCATGGAGATGTAGCGGATGTTCTGCTGGAAGTTGGGGATCATCACGTACTCCAGCGCGTTCACCCGGCGGCGGGTCTTTTCGATGTCCTCCGCCAGCAGCTGCATGGTCTTCTCCACCTCCGCCAGCTCCAGCATGTCCTGGAACACCCGGCTGAGGGCCTCCAGGGCGGCGTCCAGCTCGCCGCTGGTCTGGGCGAAGCCGTAGGGGTAGATCTCGCTGGGGTCCTCGTTCTTGGTGTGGAAGGTGTAGCGGGGGACGTTCACCGACATGATGTTCTGGAAGCGCATCTCCAGCTCCACGCTCTGCTTGGGATACAGCAGCGCCTGCTCCAGCATCTCCGGGC
>CANDEH010000084.1 GCA_947383645.1 uncultured Clostridia bacterium
CGAAGGCCACGTCCTCCTCCACCACGTTGGCGACAATCTGGTTGTCCGGGTTCTGAAAGACCATACCCACACGGCGGCGGACCTCGAAGAGCTGTTCCTCCCGGGCGGTGTCGATGCCGTCCACCAGGACCCGGCCTCCCGTGGGGAGGAGCACCGCGTTCATGTGCTTGGCCAGGGTGGACTTGCCGGATCCGTTGTGGCCCAGGATCACCACGAAGCTCCCCGGCTCTATGGCCAGGTCCACGCCGGTGAGAGCGGGGACGGGGTCCTTGCCCTCGTCGGGGGGGTAGGCGTAGGTCAGGTTTTCGGTTTGGATGATGTTTGTCATGGCTGTACTCGCTTTTATTGGATTCCTGCCGCTTGGCAGTGGAATTTCTCGGTTAGTTCAGGGCGGAGACGCTGCAGCAGATGCCAGAGAAAGCAGCCGCAGCATACGCCCAGGGTGTTGAGGAGGAGGTCGTCGATGTCGAAGGTCCGGCCCACCAGAAGCTGCCAGCACTCCACAAAGGCGGTGATGGCAAGGCCCGTCAGGAGGGCCCGCCTGGCGGTGAAGTTTCGCCAGAGGAGGGCGGCGAAGAAGCCGAAGGGGACGAACATGACGACGTTGCCTAATAAGATGAACCTGTCCTGGGCAAAGGAGCGCAGCGGGGTCAGATTCCAGGTCCCCAGCCGGAAAAAGGGCTGTTCGCCGGCGTTCCAGGGGTAGCCGTGGAGCAGGTCCACAAAGGAGGAGACGGCCCAGCGGGGCGTCAGTGTCAGCATGGCCATACCGCCGCAGAACATACAGAAGAGGCACAGCGCCGCCTCCCGGAGAGGGGGACTGACCAGCCTCAGCCGCCGCAGCCGCCTTTGCCGCCAGGGACGCAGGCAGAGGTACGCCGCCAGCGCGGGCAGGGCGCCCCACAGCAGGGTCAGCAGATAGGCTGCAAGACGATCCATGTCAGTCCTCCGCCGTCCAGCGGCCTGTGGCGCCGCAGGGGAGGCAGAGGCCGGTCTCCGTCACCGGGAGGCCCAGCTCGTCGCTGACGGTATGGCCCCCGTGGCGGCGGGAGAGGAGCAGCTCCATCATGTAGGTCAGGACGCTGGGGGCCAGGCCCGTGGTGTAGGAGTTGACGATGACGAAGAGGGGATTTTCAGACAGGACCTTCTCGCAGAGGTCCAGGAAGGGGTAGAGGTTCTCCTCCAGCTTCCAGACCTCCCCGGTGGGGCCCCGGCCGTAGCTGGGGGGGTCCATGATGATGGCGTCGTAGGTCCGGCCCCGGCGGATCTCCCGCTCCACAAACTTGGCGCAGTCGTCCACAATATAGCGGATGGGGGCGTCGGCAAGGCCGGAGGCCCTGGCGTTCTCCTTGGCCCAGGCCACCATGCCTCTGGCCGCGTCCACGTGGCACACGCTGGCCCCGGCGGCGGCGCAGGCCACGCTGGCGGCCCCGGTGTAGGCGAAGAGGTTTAAGACGTTGATGTGCCGCCCGGCGGCGCGGATGCGCTCCATGGCGAAGTCCCAGTTCACCGCCTGCTCGGGGAAGAGGCCGGTGTGCTTGAAGTTCATGGGCTTCACCTGGAAGGTCAGCTCCCTGTAGCGGACCTGCCACTGCTCGGGGAGCTTGCCCTTGTCCCAGCGGCCGCCGCCGGCGCTGGAGCGGAAGTACCGTCCGTCGGGCTTCCGCCACCCGGCGTGGAGGCGGGGGGTGTCCCAGATGGCCTGAGGGTCCGGGCGCAGCAGCACCTGGCCGCCCCACCGCTCCAGCTTCTCCCCGCCGCCGCAGTCGATGAGCTCGTAGTCCCGCCAGCCGTCCGCTATCCACATGCCGTCCGCCTCCTCTGTTCTATATAACAATTCAAGGTATTATATACCACAACTTCCCCCGCAGTCAATGAATCAAATATGAATTCTTCGGGCAAAAATGCGAAAATCCCCGGCAGATTCACGAAGCGGAGACGCCTCTGTCCTGCCGGGGACGGCGCGGTGCGGGATATGATGGCTTTTATGGGGCGGATGGCCCCTCATCAGCCGGGCGTTCCGGCCCCGAGCGACGGCGAGACGGCTGAGGCGGATCTCCACCACGGCCCGGAGACAGCGGAATTTTTCGGGAGCGAGAGGGAAGGCCGGCAAGGCGAACGAGGCCGCCGGGCCGACCTCCGGCAATGAGGTCCCCACACCGGCGGCGTTTGCCGCGGTTCCGAGAAACCGTGATGCCTCTTGTCAACCGATATAAAGAACTGCGAGAAAATGGACAATAACGATGATGAAACGGTAAAAAATCGGGGGATGTGTGCATATGCTAAGATTTTTTAACGCAGTCAGCGGCAATTTGGACCGCAAAACTGTGTGCTTGGCCTATTGGCACGGCTTCCAAGAGTGGAGATGAGAGCTATTCCTCCAAAAAGAAGATTTCTTCGACAGGGCGGTTCAGGAGCTTGGCTATTTTCAGGGCCAGGGGCAGGGAGGGGTCGTATTTGTCGTTTTCGATGGCGATGATGGTTTGGCGGGTGACGCCTAAGGCGTTGGCAAGGTCCTCCTGGCGGAGACCCGCGGTCTTGCGGAGGAGTTTGACGGTGTTTTTCATGGGGGTCAGTCGTATATACGGGAGTACAGGACAAAGAAGAAGCCGAAGACCAGGATGGCCGCGGTGAGGACCAGGGCGATGCCGACGATTTTCAGGATGTACCGGGAGACCAGATTGGGGGTGCGGTACTCCTCGTCTCCGGCGGTCATGCGCTGCTTTTGGGCGGCCTCGGAGATGCCCCGGACGAGGAGGACGATGCACAGGATTCCTCCGGGGAGCGGGTTATGGGGAGCGTCGCAGATCAGCGTCTTGCAGCCGCTGTAGATGCCCCAGATGCTCAAGACCAGGATGGCGGCGCGGTAACCCAGGGCGGCGGCGCGGGTCTGGATATTGCGCTCCATTTCGTCCAGGTTGTCCTTCTTTTTCATGGCGGATGCCCTCCTTTATGAAATGTTCTTTGGCGTGTTTTACATTCTGTGGGCTTATAGGGAGTGCAGGATGAAGAAGGTGCCAAAAAACAGGATGGCGGCCGTGAGGAGTACGGCGGTGAGGAAGGTTTGCAGAAGGCGGTTGGGCGGGCGGTACTCCTCGTCGCCGGAGGTCATGCGCTGTTTCAGGGCCATCTGGGCGAAGCCCTGGACGGTGGCGGCCAGGCAGAGAATCAGGCCGGGGAGGGGGCGGTGGGGGACGCCGTGGGCCAGGGTCTGGTAGCAGCCGTAGAACGTCCAGACGGCCAGGGCCAGCATGGCGGCGCGGTAGGCCCACTCTACCGAGCGGAGATAGATATTGCGGTCCATTTCGTCCATTTTTTTCATAGGTGTGTACCTCCAGTAGGGGATAAAATGTTAAGCACGCTTTACATTTTTGAGTATACACCCACGGGGAGGAAATGTCAAGGGGACTTTACATTTTTTCTTCCCACAGGACCACCGCGCCGGATTGGAGGGAGGGAGGGACATGGATAAGGCGCTGGTTGGCGCTGCCGCGGAAGGGGAGGGCAAGCGTGCGCTGGGGGAGGAGAAAGGGGCTGTCCACCAGGACGTCGGTCTCCTGGAGAAGGGAGAGTTGAGCGGGGGTAGCGTGGGCGAGGAGGTGGTCGTAGGTGTAGCCGGTGTAGGTCCAGACGGTGAGGCGGTGGGCGTGGGCGGTCCGGGCCAGGGTGAGGCAGGGCTCCGGCTGGGCGAAGGGCTCGCCGCCGGAGAGGGTGAGGCCGTCGGTGAGGGGGTTCGATAGGAGCTGACGGGCCACCTCCTCCACGGGGATTTCCCGGCCGCCCTCCGGGTCGTGGGAGGCCGGGTTGTGGCAGCCGGGGCAGCGGTGGGGACAGCCTTGGACAAAGCAGACGAAGCGAAAGCCGGGGCCGTCCACAATGGAGTCCTGAACAAGGCCATAGATGCGCATAAAGGGATCCTTTCTCCGTTCAGGACGGGTCGTAGTGGCGGAGCATGGTCTCGCAGAGCTGGTGGGCCTGGGCCTCGTCGCCCCAGGAGAGGGGCTCGCCGATATAGCTGAGGGCCCAGAAGGGCGGCTCCCGGTCCAGGGGGGCGGGGAGGTAAGTCCAGAGGATGTAGAGGTGGTCGGTGAAGTTCCCCAGGTCCGAGGCGGCGCGGTAGATGGGCCGGAGGGCGGTCATAAGGGCGCGGCCAAAGCGGTGGGTGTCCAGGGGGTGGTAGGTGAAATACTTTTGCAGGCAGAAGGCGGCGTCCCAGGGGTCGGTTTCGCACTCCAGGGCGAGAAGCAGGGGGTCGTCGGGGCGGGCGAGGAAGTGGGCGTGGAGGGTTTCTGAGTAGAGCTCCTCCGGGACGAGGCCCGCGGCGTGAAGGAGCGCGTAAACGTATAGGGTTTCCATAGCACCGTCTCCTTAGAGCCCGCAGCAAAAAGCCCTCGGCAGAGTTTGCGCCTCCGGCGCAAAAAAAATAAAATCGTTTTTCCGGCGGCGTGTACGTCGGAAAAACACTTTGCAAACCGCGCTCGGTTTGGACCTTTTTTCCTTGGGACGGCGCGCCGTCCCAAGGAAAAAAGCCCCCCGTGAATTAAATCCTCGTTTGAAATCCAAGGATTTCAAACGAAAACAAAATTTCCCTCGCTTGAAAGCCCAGCGAAGCGGGTTTCAAGCGAATTCTGTGGAATGTTTGATTCTTTCGCGTTCCTCCGCAGTCTTGGCGTCGTTCCAGCGGTCCATGGCGCCCACCAGGTAGCCGGTGATGCGGCGGATGCGCTGGATGGGGGGACCGCCCTCGGCCTCCCGGCGGCCGCAGCCGGGGCACTGGTCGTCGATGACGCCGGTGTAGCCGCAGACCGGGTCCCGGTCCACCGGGTGGTTCACGCTGCCGTAGCCGATGCCCGCCTCCTTCATGCACCGGATCACCTTCTCGAAGGCGGCGAGGTTCTTCAACGGGTCGCCGTCCATCTCGATGTAGCTGATGTGGCCGGCGTTGGTCAGGGCGTGGTAGGGGGCCTCCAGCTTGATCTTGTCGTAGGCGGAGAGGGGGAAGTACACCGGAATGTGGAAGCTGTTGGTGTAGTACTCCCGGTCGGTGACGCCGGGGATCTCCCCGAAGCGCTTGCGGTCGATGGCCACGAAGCGGCCGCTTAACCCCTCCGCCGGGGTGGCCAGGAGGGAGAAGTTCAGGCCGGTCTTGGTGCACTCCTCGTCCATCCGCGCCCGCATCCGGGCCACGATCTCCAGCCCTAAGCGCTGGCTCCGCTGGCTCTGGCCGTGGTGCTCCCCGGTGAGGGCAACCAACGTCTCCGCCAGGCCGATGAAGCCCACGGAGAGGGTGCCGTGCTTCAACACCTCCCGGACCTCGTCGGTCCACTGGAGCTTGTCGCTGTCCAGCCAGACGCCCTGGCCCATGAGGAAGGGATAGTTGTACACCTTCTTCTGGCTCTGGATCTCCAGGCGGTGGAGGAGCTGATCCACGCAGAGGTCCAGCTTCCGATCCAGCTCGTCGAAGAACAGCTCGATGTCCCCCTTGGCCTTGATGGCGATGCGGGGGAGGTTCAGGGAGGTGAAGCTCAGGTTCCCCCGGCTGTTGCACTGCTGGCGGGCGGGGTCGCAGACGTTGGAGATCACCCGGGTGCGGCAGCCCATGTAGGCGATCTCCGTCTCCGGGCGGGCGGGGTCGTAGTACTGGAGGTTGAAGGGGGCGTCGATGAAGGCGAAGTTGGGGAAGAGGCGCTTGGCACTGCACCGGCAGGAGAGCTGAAACAGGTCGTAGTTGGGCTCCCCGGGGTTGAAGTTCACGCCGTCCTTTACCCGGAAGATCTGGATGGGGAAGATGGGGGTCTCCCCGCTGCCGAGCCCCGCCTCGGTGGCCAGGAGGAGGTTGCGCATGACCATGCGGCCCTCCGGGGAGGTGTCCATGCCGTAGTTGATGGAGGAGAAGGGGGTCTGGGCTCCAGCGCGGGAGTGCATGGTGTTCAGGTTGTGGATGAACGCCTCCATGGCCTGATAGGTGGCCCGGTCCGTCTCCCGCTCCGCGTAGCTGAGCGCCCGGCGCTGGGCCTTCTCCAGGCAGTAGGCCTCCTCGTACCGCTCCCGGAGGGCGGCGAGCTCCTTCTCCTGGTAGGCCCCGCTGTCCCCCAGGCGGGGGCGGAGGCCGGTTTCGGCGAGGATCTTTTGGCGCAGCGCCTTCAGATCCGGCTCCGGGTCCTCCGGCAGGTCCAGCAGGAGGGTGAGGCACTTGGCCAGGTTCTGGGTGTACCGCTTCTCGAAGGTCTTGCGGACGCCGTCGGCCATGCCGTAGTCGAAGTTGACGATGGACTGGCCCCCGTGCTGGTCGTTCTGGTTGGACTGGATGGCGATGCAGGCGAGAGCGGAGTAGGAGGCGATGTCGTTGGGCTCCCGCAGGTGGCCGTGGCCGGTGGAGAAGCCGCCGTCGAAGAGCTTCTTGATGTCGATCTGGCAGCAGGTGGTGGTGAGGGTGTAGAAGTCCAGGTCGTGGATGTGGATGTCCCCCTCCCGGTGGGCCTTGGCGTGCTCGGGCTTCAAAACGAACATCTGGTAGAACTGCTTGGCCCCCTCGCTGCCGTACTTGAGCATGGAGCCCATGGCGGTGTCGGCGTTGATGTTGGCGTTCTCCCGCTTCACGTCGCTCTCCGCGGACTCGGAGAAGGTGATATCCTCGTAGACCTTCATCAGCCGGGAGTTCATCTCCCGTGCGCGGCTGCGCTCGTTGCGGTAGAGGATGTACGCCTTGGCGGTCTGGACATACCCGCTGTCCATCAGCACCCGCTCCACGATGTCCTGCACGTGCTCCACGTCGGGGATCTCCGTCCCCTCCACCTCCAGGATGGAGACCACCTCCTCCGCGAGCTTCCGGGCGGTCTCCTCCTCATCGGGCTTGTAGGTGGCCGCGAAGGCCTTGTTGATGGCCACGGCGATCTTCTCCGGGTCGAAGCGCACCACCCGCCCGTCCCGCTTTTGCATCCTCTGTATGGTACCTGCCATGGCGCCGTCCTCCTGTCAAGTGAGATACTACATGTTGTATAAAAGGGCGATGACTTCACAAATATATAGTATCTCCTCCACCGCCCCTTGTCAAGGGGAAAAGGGCAGGCTGTGACAGTTTTTGCGCATCTCAGGGCGGCCGGGTTGCCAGCAAGGGGGAGGGGGTGGTATGATATATGATTAAATTAGGAATGAGGAATGAGGAATTGTGGTGTCGCCTGCGGCGACGGATTTGAATTTTTGGCGGGGGATATAGGGGTGCTTATTTTTCCGGGTGAGAGCAGAGCCTCTCCTTTTTGGGGCACATTTCAAATCGTCCAGCGCAGCTGGACACAATAATTCCTAATTCCTAACTCCTCATTCCTAATTAGAAAAAGGGGGTGTGTTCTTTTGCTGTGCTTTGCGGTCTGTGATGATGAGGCGGGGATGGCGGAGGAGTTGGCGGGGCGGGTTTCGGACTTTTTGGCGGAGCGGGGGATTGCGGCGTTTCAGGTGAGATGCTTTGGCAGTGGAAAGGAGCTTTTGGGCTGTGGGGATTGGTTTGATGTGGTGTTTTTGGATATTTGCCTGAAAGAGGAGGATGGAATGGAGGTGGCTCGGGCGCTGCGGCGGCGGGGGGATGGGTGCCTGGTTGTCTTTGTCACCGTGCTGGAGGAGATGGTGTTTGACGCCTTCGCGGTGGAGGCCTTTGACTATCTGGTGAAGCCCGTGGAGGACGGGCGGTTTATGGGGACCATGGAGCGGCTTCTTCAGGCGCTGGCGCGGCGGGAGGGCGGCGCGGTGGTGATTCGGCGGGGCGGGGGCTGTGAGGTGGTGCCCCCGGGGGAGATCGCCTACTGCGAGGTCCAGGGGCGGAAGCTCTATATTCACCGGCGGGATGGCGGCGTGGTGGAGTGCTATGGGCGGCTGGAGGCATTTGCCGGACAGCTGGATGGGCGGTTTTTCCGGTGCCACCGGAGCTATCTGGTGAATCTGGACTGCGTGCGCCGCTGCGGCGGCGGGCAGGCGGTGCTCTCCCGGGGGGAGACGGTGCCGGTGTCCCGGCTGCGGGAGCGGGAGATGGTGCAGGCGCTTCTGCGCCGTATGGGGGAGAGGAGGGGATAGGATGGACTGGTTCGGCCTCTTTTTGAATGGGCTCGGTCTGGCGGGGCAGGGGGTGATCCATGTCCTGTTTGTCAGCCGGCTTGTGGGGAAGCGCTGGCGGTGGCGGCATCTGGGGGGCTACCTGCTGCTGCTCTGGGCGCTGGACCGGGGGAGCACGGCGCTGGACGTACCCTGGGTGCTGGTGATTGCGGCGGAGGCGGTTCTGCTCTGGGCCCTGGGGCGGTTCGGACTGGGGGGCGGGGGCCGGGTCGCCGCTTTGGCCGCGGTGATGGGGGTGTATATTACACAGCTCTCCTTCGGTCTGATGAACTCCGTGGAGGCGGCGGTGTTTCCCCGGCTGGTGGGGCGGGCGGTGCTGCTTCCCATGGTGGTGCTGGCCACCCTGACCGCTTTCGCCCTCTGCGCCGGGTGCTGTGTCCTGGTGACGCGGCTGCTGGGGCCGCTGGAGGAGGGAGCGCCGGAGGCGGGGCTTCTGCTGCTGCCGGGGCTGTTCTTCTGCGCGGTGGAGCTGTATATTATGGACACCGCCTACAGCGGTCTGTTCGCGGTCCTGGGTCCCGAGGCGGCGGGACTGCATATGGCGCTGCTGGTCTTGCAGGCCTTGGGGCTGGGGGCGCTGCTGTGCACACTGTATGCCTGGCGGTGCGTCCGGCGGGGGTTCGAGGCCCAGGCGGGGCTTCTGTCCCTGCTCCAGGCCACCCGGGCCCAGCGGACCTATGTGGCCGAGGCCCAGGAGCGCTACCGGCAGACCCGGGCCTTCCGGCACGATATCAAGAACCATTTGACCGTGCTCCGCCGGCTGCTGGACAGCGGACAGACGGCGGAGGGGCTGGCCTATCTGGAGAGGATTGAGGCGGTCTCTGACGGGCTGTCCCTGCCCTGTCGGACGGGAAATGGGGTGGTGGACGTCCTTCTGGGGGAGAAGCTGGGGCTGGCGGAGCGCCGGGGGATTGGGACGGAGGTGTCCCTGGCGCTGCCGGGGGAGTGGGGGGTAGAGGACTTCGATCTGTGCGTGGTCTTCGCCAACGCCCTGGACAACGCCTTGGCCGCCTGTGAGGACGGGGCGGGGGAGATCTGCCTCACCGGGGAGCGGCAGGGGGATTTCTACCTGCTGTCCTTTGAGAACACCTGCCCGCCGGGGCCGCCCGCCCCCATGGGGACGGGGCTCAGCAATATTCAGGCGGTGGCGGAGAAGTACCGGGGGGCTATGCGGACGGAGCGGAGCGGGGGACGCTTCCGGCTGGACGTGCTGCTGAACATCTCGTGACGGGAAAAGGGCAGCTGGGGGCAGAACGGTTGATTTCGGGGCGGAAAGCCGCTATGCTCAGAGGCGGGGGCGACGATACAGCGACAGAGCAGGAGGTGAGAGTATGGAGATTTCTTCCATTGGAACAGGAGGGCTCTCCGCCAGTCCGCCGGCGCGGCAGGGCGGCGGTGACGACGCCAGGCTCCGCTCCCTGGAGCAGCGGCTCCAGCAGCTGAGCGCGGAGCGGGAGAAGGCGGTTCAGCGGGGGGACAGGAAGGCGAAGGAGAAGATCGAGAGGCAGATCAGGGCCCTGGAGAAGCAGATTCAGCAGCTGCGGCAGCGGCAGGAGAGAAGGGCCGATGCCCCCGCCCGGCGTCCCGGCGCCGACCCGCCTCCCGCCGAGGGGCGGTATATCGACGTCTATGCGTAGTCAAAAACACCCGGACACCTTTGCAAGGTGTCCGGGTGTTTTTGCAGAAATGGCCGGGTATGTATCCGTATTGCATCAGACAAACTTCCGGGATGGCGGCTCTTCGCATTTGAAGGGCTGCCGTTGCAAGTTGCCGTCTCCTGCCGCGCAGGCGGGTCAGGTCAGAATTTTTTCCAGCGTTTCAAACATCTTATCGATGTTGATTGGCTTGGCGATGTGGCCGTTCATGCCGCAGCTCAGGGCCCGCTGGCGGTCCTCCTCGAAGGCGTTGGCGGTCATGGCCAGGATGGGTACCGACGAGAGCGCCCGGTCCTCCAATGCCCGAATGGCTCTGGCGGCGGTGTAGCCGTCCATCACCGGCATCTGGATGTCCATGAGCACCAGCTGGTAGGTGCCCGGTTTGGCGCTGCAGAGCTTCTCCAGGGCGATCTGGCCGTTCTCGGCCACATCCACGGTGAAGCCCGCCTCGGAGAGGATCACCGTGGCGATCTCCTGGTTGAGCTCGTTGTCCTCGGCCAGGAGGATATGGCCGGTGTGGAAGCGGGCGGGGATCTGGGCGGAGGCCTCCCGGGTCTCCGGGTCCGCCGCCGCCTCGGCGGGCTCCTCCTGGGCGTCCACCACTGAGCACAGGCACCGGCGGAGCTCCGACATGAACAGCGGCTTGCTGCAAAAGGCGGTGACGCCGGCCTCCCGGGCCTCCTCCTCGATATCGGACCAGTCGTAAGCGGTGAGAACGATGATGGGCACGTCCTCCCCCATCTCCTTGCGGATGCGCCGGGCCACCTCCATGCCGTTCATGTCCGGCATCAGCCAGTCGATGACATAGACGCTGTAGTTGTCCCCGCGGGTGACCGCCTGGTGGGTGCGGAGCACCGCCTCCCGGCCGGACAGGGTCCACTCCGCCCGGAGGCCCAGCTGCTGGAGCATGTAGGATACGCTGTCACAGGTGTTGTAGTCGTCATCCACCACCAGGGCCCGGCAGCCCTTCAGGGCCGGGATGGTGGGGGAGGTCCTGGGCCCGTTGTCCAGGCGGAAGGTGAGGGAGACCACAAACTCCGTCCCCACCCCCTGCTCGCTCTGCACGGAGATGGATCCGTTCATCATGTCCACGATGTTCTTGGTGATGGCCATGCCCAGGCCGGTGCCCTGGATGCCGCTGATGGTGGAGT
>CANDEH010000085.1 GCA_947383645.1 uncultured Clostridia bacterium
AGGTCCACGCCTCGCTCTCCGTCCGCAGGGAGAGCCACAGGTGGTCCTTGTAGGGGCCCCGGCCGAAGAGCCGCCGGGCGTCCCGGTAGATCCGGGAGACGTGGAGGTTCAGGCCCAGCCGGGGATAGGTTTCCGCCATGTAGGCGTAGAGGTCCTCCCCCAGGGCCTTCAGAGGCCGCTGGACCTGAAGGAGGTAGGTCTGCTTGTTCTCCTCGAACCAGGCCCGGTCGTTGTTGAAGCGGATATTCCAGAGGAACTCCACCGTATCCTGCGTAAAGCCGGTAAACATAGCTGCTCCTTTGCCGTCCTCCGGGAGATTTCGGGGGCCTGCGGCCCCACAGGGAGGAACGACCCCATTATACCGCTCTCCGGAAATTTTGCAATGATGATTTGTTTTGCGGAGACTATGTTCCGCGCTTTGCCGCAGAAAATTTCTTCAAAAATTTCCATGCCGGGGCTTGACAAAAGCGGTTAGTGTATGCTAACATAGGCGGTGGTTAGAGGAAACTAACTCAATCTTTGCCGGATAAATTGGAAAATACGAACAGATGGGAGGGACTGTTATGCCGTTGATATTGGCGGCAGCCGGGGAACCGATGGCCATCCGCCGCATTGGCGGGCAGGTGGCGACCCGGAGCTTTTTGGAGAAGCTGGGCTTTGTAGCAGGGGCGACGGTGACGGTGATTGCCGCTGTCAGCGGGAATGTTATTGTGCAGATCCGGGGGGGCCGCGTGGCCATCAGCCGGGAGATGGCGAGCAAAATTCTGGTATCATCGCCGTGAGACGGCTGAGGCGCGTTGACTTGAGGCCTTTTCCCGTCCCTTGCGGGGACGGCCGAGAGAAAACAAAATTTAACAGAGAGGAGAGAG
Organism: uncultured Clostridia bacterium; assembly: GCA_947383645.1. Lineage (GTDB taxonomy): Bacteria > Bacillota > Clostridia > Oscillospirales > Oscillospiraceae > CAJFPI01. The sequence goes on from CANDEH010000085.1 coordinate 870, forward strand.
CAACATGCGGACACTCAGAGAGGTAAAGGTGGGCGACACCGTCACGGTGCGCCGGCTCTGCGGAGACGGCCCGGTGCGCCGGCGGATCATGGATATGGGCATCACCAGGGGTACGGAGATCTTTGTGCGCAAGGTGGCGCCCCTGGGGGACCCTGTGCAGATCCGTATACGGGGCTATGAGCTGAGCCTGCGCAAGGCCGACGCTGAGATGATTGAGGTGGATTGAGCGCTCCGGGCGGGGAGGCCCGTTTTTTGGGGCAGGGGGTTAGCGAAGGCTAACTGCTGCTGTTTGCCAAACCAGACGTAAAAAAATAACAGAGTAAGGAGGAAGATCGTGATGGTACGGGTTGCATTGGCGGGGAATCCCAACTGCGGGAAGACCACGCTGTTTAACGCCCTCACCGGTTCCAGCCAGTTTGTGGGGAACTGGCCCGGCGTAACGGTGGAAAAGAAGGAGGGCCGTCTGAAGGGGCATACGGATGTGGTCGTTGTGGACCTGCCGGGGATCTACTCCCTGTCGCCCTATACCCTGGAGGAGGTCATTGCAAGGGACTATCTGGTGAATGAGCGGCCGGATGTGATATTGAATATTGTAGACGGCGCCAATCTGGAGCGGAATCTCTATCTGACCACCCAGCTGACGGAGATGGGCATCCCGGTGGTGGTGGCCGTCAACATGATGGATGTGGTGGAGCGCAGCGGCGACCGGATTGACGCTGACGCCCTGGGCAGAGAGCTGGGGTGCGCTGTGTGCGCCGTCTCCGCCCTGAAGAACACCGGTGTGGCCGAGGCGGCGGATCTGGCCGTGTCCGCAGCCGGCGGCGGAACCGTCCTCCAGCACACCTTCAGCGACAGTGTGGAGCACGCTCTGGCCCATATCAGGGAGTACGCCCTCCAAGGCGTTCCCGAGGAGCGGCAGCGGTGGTACGCCATCAAAATTTTCGAGCGGGACGCGAGGGCCGTCGCTCAACTGGGCCTCAGCCAGGCGGACATGGCCCGTCTGGAGGGGGACATCGCCGCCTGCGAGCATGAGATGGACGACAGCGCCGAGTCCATCATCACTGCGGAGCGCTACGGCTGGATCGCCTCCATCGTGGACAGCTGCTGCCGGAGGAAGCAGACCGGGCGGCTGAGTGTCTCGGACAGGATCGACAGGGTTGTCACCAACCGGATTTTGGCGCTGCCTATCTTTGCTGCGGTGATGTTCCTGGTCTACGCCGTGGCCATGGGCGGCTGGACGGTGTCCCTCGGCACCGCCGCCACGGACTGGGCCAACGACGGGCTCTTCGGGGAGGGCTGGTTCCTCTCCGGCGGCGAGGGCTACGAGGAGGCTGTCGGGGCCTACGAGGAGGCCGCCGTCGTTATCGAGGCCTACGAGGCCGGGGAGAGCGCCGCCTACCTCTTCGACGCGGACAGCGGTGAGAGCACGGCCGTCCCCGTGGACAAGGCGGCCTATACCGCGGCGCTGGAGGTTCCCGAGCCGGACCCCGCCGGCTACGGGCACTGGGTGAACAGCATCCCTGTGGCGGTGGGCGGCTGGCTGGAGCGGGCCGGCTGCGCCGACTGGCTCAGCGGACTGATTGTGGACGGTATCATCGGCGGCGTGGGGGCGGTGCTGGGCTTTGTGCCCCAGATGCTGGTGCTGTTTCTGCTGCTGTGCGTCCTGGAGGATTGCGGCTACATGGCCCGCATCGCCTTCATCATGGACCGGATCTTTCGCCGCTTCGGCCTCTCCGGCAAGAGCTTCATCCCCATGCTGGTGGCCACCGGCTGCGGTGTCCCCGGCATCATGGCCTCCCGCACCATTGAGCAGGAGCGGGACCGGCGGATGACCGTTATGACCACCGGCTTCATCCCCTGCGGGGCCAAGATGCCCATCATCTTCCTGTTCGCCGGGACTCTGTTCGGCGGTTCGGCCTGGGTGGCCGCGTCGGCGTTCTTCATCGGCATCGCCGCGGTGGTGATCTCCGGCATCCTGCTGAAGAAGACCCGGGCCTTCGCCGGGGAGAGCGCGCCCTTCGTCATGGAGCTTCCCGCCTACCACGCCCCCGCATTGGGAAACGTGCTGCGGGGCACCTGGGAGCGGGGCTGGTCCTTCATCAGGCGGGCCGGTACGGTGATCCTTCTCAGCTCCGTGGCGCTGTGGTTCCTCCAGGGCTTCGGCTTCGGGCCCGACGGCTTCGGCATGGTGGCCGACAACAACCGCTCCCTGCTGGCCGTAATCGGCGGCGCGGTGTGCTGGCTCTTTGCGCCGTTGGGCTTCGGCACCTGGCAGGCCACCGTGGGCACAGTTACCGGCCTCATCGCCAAGGAGAACGTGGTCAGCACCATGCAGATTCTCTATCCGGGGGACCTGACGGCCAACATCGCGGCGGTGTTTACCGGCCTCTCCGCCTCCGCCTTTATGACGTTTAATCTCCTCTGCGCCCCCTGCTTCGCCGCCATGGGCGCCATCCGGCGGGAGATGAACAGTCCCTGGTGGACGCTGGCGGCCATCGGCTACATGTGCGGCTTTGCCTACGCGGTGTCGCTGATCGTCTATCAGCTGGGCGGCCTTGTCACCGGGGAGCTGACCTTCAGCGCGTTCACCGTGCTGGCGGTCCTGGCGCTGGCGGGCCTTCTGTACCTGCTGCTGCGGCCCGGCCGGGCAGACCGGATTCCTGCCGCCGCTCCGGCGGGCGCGTAAGGGGGGTGCGGGATGGTCTGGGTACAGGAAAATCTTGCCTCTCTGGCGGTGGGTCTGGTTTTGCTGGCGGTGCTGGCGGCCGTTGCCGTCTCCATGGCGCGGAACCGGAGGGCCGGAAAGTCCGGCTGTGGCTGCGGCTGTGAGCACTGCGCCAACCGCGGCTTCTGCCACCCGCCGAAGAAGTCCTGACGCACATTCTTCTTTCTCATTTTTCTCATACGTCCAGGGCCTCCGGCAGTGCCGCCGGAGGCCCTGGACGTGCGGTATCGGAAGGGGATTTTGTCGAAAAAGGCTGGACGAATGACCCAAATTGTGGTAGTATGCTTACGGAGCCCCCGTTGTTTGCCGACTTTTGGGGAGAACAGAGTGGAAAGGAGTGCTGTTATGGCTAAAGCGGTTTCCTTCGTCATATGCGATTCCATCCAGAACGTGCCCGGCCCGCAGGGGGAGCTGGTACCCACTATTGTGGCGCCGCAGATCGCGCTCCGGCCGCAGTTCATTCCGAGCTATTTCTCCTTTGCGATGGCGCTGGGCGTCTCGGATATTGACCTGCGGGCGGAAAACCGGATGCGCCTTGTGATCCTGAACCCGGAGGGGGAGAGCATCCACGACACGGGGGACAGCGCCCTTCCGCAGGTGGAGGATCAGGATGTGCTGCCCAGGGGGTACCAGGGGTTTATAGCCAATATGGACATCCGGAACCTGGCGATCCTCTCTGAGGGGGAGTACAAATTCGTATTCTATGTGAATGGCGACTGCATCGGGGAGTACGGCGTTCCCATTTTTAAGAGGGCGATGTGATGTTTACGATTACTACGACGGCGGAGACCTCCGCCGCCAGACCGGTCAGCCGGCCGGCGGTGACAAGAGCCGTGGCGAGAACGGTGTGCACGGTGGGAATTGTCGTGCTGGTGACGGCGAATGCCGCGGCGCTGGAGGTTTCGCAAAAGACAAATACCGGGATGCCTCCCCTCGTTTCGACAAGCCATACGTCCAATCTCAGGTATAATGGAAATATCAGTATCATGTGGGATGGTATTTCTGCAATGACGCCTGAGATCGCAAACAGCCTGCTGCGGATCGAGGAGATTGAGCGGCTGGCCGACGGCTGGAACGGCAACGGCGCGCCGGCCTTCTCCAAGGCGCTGGTCAACGCGGCCAGGGCGCTGGTCTGCACGCTCTCCGTGCAGCCGGTCGTTCTGCCCACGGCCAGAGACAGCATTCAGATGGAGTACGAGAAGGAGAACGGCGACTACCTGGAGCTGGAGCTGTTTGAAGGCGGGCGGCTGAAGGTATTCACCTATACGCACGACGGCGCGGCGGAGACAAAAGAGATCCCTGTCTCCGCGGCCAATAAGGTGGTCTGTGATTTTTATGGACGCGTCATTTGATGATAGAGAAGAGCTGCTGCGGGCCGTGTGGCCGCCCGACCGCCGGCCGGACTTCTGGGTCAACGGCAGGCTCTCCAGCGCGGCGCTGAAGGATAAGCGGGGCCTGTCCGTGGACAGGACGTTCAACCGGTCGCTGGATGACGCCGTGGCGTTTATGCGGACGCGGCTCCAGGGGCGTATTGTCGTCCTCCCGGTCTCCCTGTGCCTTTCGGTGCAGGCTTGCCTGTGGTACCGGCCCTCCGCGGGCAACGCGTACCACAGCGAAATCCACGGCAGCGAGACGGAGATCGAACTCAGTGATGTGCAGGCGCTGCTGCTGGCAAGGGCGGCGGAGCTGGTGTTTGAGCCCGATCCCTCGTACCAGGTATGAGATGCAGGCTGCTGGTCCGCGGCGCGGATGGAATGAAATGAAAAGGACACAGCCGGCCCGGGGCAGAGCGCCCCGGACCGGCTGTGCGTTTTTCCCGCACCGTTTCGTCCTTGGCAGAAAATTTTTCGAACCCCCTTGACAACTGTGTATATAGCGTATATACTGTAAACATCGAATATGTACAGTTCGAGTGATTGAGGTACCTTATGGAGATTTACATCAGCAACAGCAGCGGCGTGCCCATCTACGCCCAGATCACCGACCAGATTCGGGGCAAGATCCTCTCCGGGGAGCTGGCGGCAGGGGAGATGCTGCCCAGCATCCGCCTTCTGGCCAAGGAGCTGCGGATCAGCGTCATCACCACCAAGCGGGCCTATGAGGACCTGGAGCAGGCGGGGTTTCTCTACACCCTGCCCGGGAAGGGCTGCTTCGTGGCGGCCCAGGACCCGGCCATCCACCGGGAGGAGGCATTGCGCAAGGTGGAGGAGCACCTGCAAAACGCCATCGACGCCGCCCGCACCGGGGGCGTCTCCGCCGGAGAAATTCGCGACACATTGGAAGTGCTCCTGGACGGGGAGTACGGCAAGTAAGGAGAGTCCACTATGGAAAATCTGATTGAGGTCAGGGGCCTCTGCAAGCACTATAAGAGCTTTTCCCTGGAAAATATTGACCTGACGGTCCCCGCCGGAAGCATTGTGGGGCTGATCGGGGAGAACGGGGCGGGGAAGACCACCACCCTCAAGTCCATCCTCCACGTGATCCGTCCCGACGGCGGGACCATCCGCCTGATGGGCAGCGACCCCGCCAGCGAGGCCGCCCGCTCGGAGGTAGGCGTGGTGTTTGAGGACGCCTACTTCTACGGCGGCCTCACCGCGAAGCAGATCGACCGGGTTATGTCCGGTGTCCACAGGGGTTGGGACAGCGGCCTGTTCTTTGACTACTGCCGCCGCTTCGATCTGGAGGAGAAAAAGCCGGTGAAGGACTTCAGCCGGGGGATGCGGATGAAGATGAGTCTGGCCACCGCCCTGTCCCACCGCCCCCGGCTGCTGGTGCTGGACGAGGCCACCAGCGGCCTGGACCCGGTGGTCCGGGGGGAGCTGCTGGACCTGTTTCTGGAGTTCATTCAGGACGAGGCCCACAGCATCCTCCTCTCCAGTCACATCACCGCCGATCTGGAGCGGGTGGCGGACCAGATCGCCTACATCCACCAGGGCCGCCTGCTGTTCCAGCGGGACAAGGACGAACTGCTGGAGGATACCGCCATCCTCCGCTGCGCTGCCGGGGAGATCGACCGGCTGCCGAAGGAGCTGGTTCTGGCCCGGCACAGCGGCCCCATGGGCGCCGCCGCCCTGGTGCGCCGCCCGGCGGAGGTCCGCCGCGCCCTGCCCGGCGCGGTGCTGGACCGGGCGGGAATCGACGAGATGATGCAGTTTATCGCAGGGAGGGACGCGCAGTGAAGGGCCTGATTTACAAGGATTTTGTCACATTGATGGGAATCTATAAAAAGAATCTGCTGCTGGTGGCGGCGCTGTACGGCACCATGGCCATCGCCATGCAGAACGACTTTTTCCTCTACTTCGGCATCTGGATGATGGGGTTTTACGGCCTCACCGCCTTCTCCCTGGACACCCAGTGCGGCTGGGACCGGTACGCCCGGACCCTGCCTGTCCGGGACTGGCAGATTGTGGCGGCGAAGTTTGTCACCGGTCTCCTCTTTATTGGGATGGCGGTGGTCTACGGTCTTGTCCTGGGCGTGGTCAGCCGTCTGGTCAACCAGATCAACGACTGGGAGGCGCTGCTGGCCACTATCGGTGTAATTACCGCCGTCGTGGTGGCCGCTGTCAGCGTGATGTATTTCCTGGCTGTCAAGTTCAGCCCGGACAAGGCGCGCAACTACTTGATGGTTGTGTTTATTGGCGGCTTTGCCCTGTTCTATCTGCTGCACCGGGCTGGAATTCTTGAGGATTTCCCCGTGGAGCGGTTCCAGGCCTTCGGCGTCTGGCTGGACGGACATTTGGCCCTGACGGTGCTGCTGGCGCTGGCGATTTCCGCCCTGGTGCTGCTCGTCATGCTGGCGGCAGCCTGCGCGGTGTATCGGAGGAAGGAATTTTAGGATTTCAATCGAGGGGGGTGCGCTGCGCTCCGCGCACTCGCCAGCCGCCGCAGGCGGCTGACTCGCACACCCCGCTCCGCGAGAGGTATTTTTGCCGAAAACGCGGTTTCCGGCAACCGCAGCGTAAAGAAAATGTGCCGGTGGCACATTTTTAGCGCAGGCCCCGCCAACGCAGTTGGCGGGGCGGCACTGGGTAAGGAGCCTGTGCGGTAAAGAGCCGGGAGAATGCCAAAGCATTCTCCCGGCTCTTTTGTTTGGGGGAGGTTTCCTGAAAAAAGAGGTGGAAAACGGGGGGGAAATGCGGTATAATATCTTTTATCGTCAAAAAACGCGAGAAGGAGATATGCGTATGAGAAAGCGGAGAGCGTTATCGCTGGTTCTGGCCCTGGTTATGGCTCTGAGCCTGGCCGTGGGGGTCAGCGCGGAGGAGGGCGATGCCCTTAAAGGGGCGGTGGTGGTGATCCACACCGGCGATGTCCATGGAACCCTGGAGGGCTACGCCAAGGTGGCCGCCATGAAGGAGACCTATGAGGCGGCGGGGGCCTATGTGCTGCTGCTGGACGCCGGCGGCTTCGCCGGGGGGAGCCCCTATGTGCAGTCCTCCAGAGGGCAGAACGCCGTGGAACTGATGAATGCCGCCGGCTACGGCGCCGCGGCGGCGGGGGAGAGCGAGCTCCGCTACGGGCAGGATCAGCTCCGGACTCTCACGGAGCAGGCGGAGTTCTCCCTGCTCTCCGCCAACGTGATGAAGGGGGCTCCCCTTCTCCCCACCCATCGGATTTTTGAGACCCCGGACGGGCTGAAGATCGGCGTCTTCGGCCTCACCGCGCCGGAGGCCGCCGGGGCCCTGAGCCCCAGCGCCGGGGAGGGGCTCACCTTCCTCACCGGCAGCGCCCTGGTCCGCGCGGCGAAAAATGAGGCCGCCGACCTGCGGAAGGCCGGCTGTGAGCTGGTGATCTGCCTGAGCCACCTGGGGCTCAAGGGGGACGACGGGGCGCTGAACCTCCTGAAGCAGGCGGAGGGCATCGACCTGATGATCGACGGCCACGCCCACAGCACCCTGGAGGAGGTGAAGAGGGCCACCGGCGGCACCTGCATGGTGGGGGACACCGCCCTCACCGCCGCCGGCAGCAGCTTCGCCGAGGTGGGGGTGTCGGTGTACATGGATGGGGCGATTGTCACCCGGTCGCTGCCCCTGGACACCATTACCGTCTCCGACGAGGCGGTGGCCGAGCAGGCCGGCGCGATGATAGCCGACGTGGACCGCCGGCAGGGGGAGACCATTGCTGCTGTCCCCGTCCTCCTGACCGGCGGGACGGACGCCCGGACGGGAGAGACCAATTTGGGCGACCTTGTGGCTGATGCCATGCTGGTCTGGACCGGACGCCGGGCGGGGCTGACGGGGGAGCACACCGTGGACGCGGCGCTCCTCAGCGGCGGCGTCCTCCGGGACGGCATCGCCGCCGGGGACGTCTGCCGGGCCGACATCGCCGCCGCCCTGACGCCTGGCGAGACCCTCTGCACCATCCGCGTACCCGGCGCGGCTCTGGCGGAGGCGCTGGAGTCCATGACTGCTGCCGCGCCCAAAGAAAGTCCAGCCTTTCCCCAGATGGCGGGGATGAGCCTTGTCCTGGACGCTATGGAGAAATTTGAGGGCGACGGCTACTACTCCGGTACCGACCAGCTGAGACCCGCGACCCTCCGCCGTGTGACCGTCTCCGCCGTGGGCAGTGAGGGCTTCGATCCCGAGGTCTCCTACACCATCGCCCTCAACAGCGGTCTCAAGCCCGCCGCTTTCGCCCCCTACGAGCGAACACGGGTCAACTGGGGCGAGCCGCTGGAGGATGTGCTGGCCTTCTATCTTATGGAGGAGGATACGGACCTCGCCCTGTACAGAGAGAGCGTGGGGTGGCTGGAGAGCTATGGCTACCGGGACGTCACCGGCGACAACTGGTATGCCCCGGCGGTGCGCTATGTCAGCACCACCGGCCTGATGCAGGGCTCCGGCGGGCTGTTCCGCCCCGGGGATACCATGAACCGGGCCATGCTGGTGACGGTGCTCTACCGCATGGCCGGCTCCCCGGCGGTGGAGGGGGACTCCCCCTTTACCGATGTGCCGGCGGGCAAGTGGTACACCGACGCAGTGCTCTGGGCCAGCAGGAACGGCATTGTCCAGGGGCAGACCGCCAGTACCTTTGACCCCAACGGCAGCATCACCCGGCAGCAGCTGGCCACCTTCCTCTACCGCTACGCCAAGGCGAAGCCGGTGCAGACGGACCTCTCCGCCTTCACCGACGCCGGCCAGGTCAGCGCCTACGCCGCCGACCCCATGGCCTGGGCGGTGTCCAATGGCCTGATTAGCGGCACCGCCTCCGCCACTTTGGCGCCCCGGGATACCGCCTCCCGCGCCATGGTGGCCACGGTGCTCATGCGGTATCAGAACCAGGAGTGAGAAGCGGAGGCTCTTAGAACAAATGGCCGCTTTCCGAAAAGGATTCATGGGGAGCATTGGCGAGGGGGAATCGGGTGTAAACCCGGTATCGCCCTGTGAGAATGAACGAGAGGGGGAAGGGCTGTGGCCGGTACGGCGCGGGACAGCTTCAGCGGCGCGTTTGCGGAGATTCACATCAGGCGGCAGGGAACCACGGTGGACCTGGGAGGGATGGACCCCGAGCAGGTGACAGATTTGCGTCTCTACTCCGGCGGGAAAAGCGACCTGTCCCTTCTTGCCGATTATCCCAACGTCACCCGGCTTTTCCTCCGGGGGAGCTTTACCGGCATTGACGCGGTGGGCGCGTTGAAACACCTGCGCAGTCTGCGCCTCTATCCCTCCGCGCCGGTGGACTGCGCCGCCCTGGCGGGGCTGTCGTTGGGGGAGCTGGCGGTCTGCGATCACATGGCGGAGCACATCGACGCCCTGTTCTACCCCGGTCTGCGGCTGCTGGAGATCGGCGGGCAGCGCCGGCTTGGCGATCTGTCCTTTCTTGAGGGGGCTGTGGGCGTTGAGAAGCTGTATCTCCACGCTCTCCCCGCCGTGGAGACTTTGCCGGACTTCGGGAAGCTGCCAAAGCTCTACGCCCTGAAGCTCTATGAGCTCCACAGGCTCAGCGACCTGGGGAGCCTGTCCCGGTCGAACATCCGGTACCTGGCGGTCTCACTGGCCGCGGACAAGGTCACCGGCACCAGACTGGCGGAGACGCTGCTGGCCATGCCCAGGCTGGAGCGGGCGAATCTGGCCTGCGTGGATCGCTCCAGTCCCCGGCGGTACACCGTGCTGCAAAATCAGCTGCGGAAGGCCGGCAGGCTGGACCTTCTGGCGGAGGACATGGACTATCGGACCTGGGAGAGACTGTAGCGCGAAAAGCAGCCTCGGCTTGTGGAAAACCCAGCGGGTTTTTCCACAAGCCGAGGCAAACTGCGGCCATCGGCCGCAATTTGTCGCCTGTGCCTGAGCCGCGCAGCGGCGAGGAAATGCCCT
>CANDEH010000086.1 GCA_947383645.1 uncultured Clostridia bacterium
CGCCGCGTCCGAAGCGCCAAGGTCGGACGAGCACCAGTCTACCGAAGCAGCGCCGCGTCCCCGGGGTTCTTAGGGGGGAGGCGCATAAGGACTGTGCCCCCGAATGGGGGCTAAAGTCCGCCAGCGCCGGACCCCTAAGCGCGCTTTTGGGTACTTTTCCCGCGTGGGAAAAGTACCTCGCCCCGGGGGGCGAAACTCCCCGTTCCCCCTCCCGCGGGGGCCCGCGGCAAATTCCCCCTTGACGAATCCCCCCATCAAGCGTACAATTCCAGACGACTAAAGAAGTACCCAAAAGATCCTCACACTGATTCGTTAAAAAATCCAATTTCAGGGGGAGAAAAAACCTATGTCTACAAAATACATCTTCGTCACCGGCGGCGTAGTCTCCGGCCTGGGCAAGGGGATCACAGCGGCCTCCCTGGGGAGGCTCCTCAAGCAGCGGGGCCTTCGGGTGAAGGTCCAGAAGCTGGACCCCTACCTGAACGTGGACCCGGGGACCATGTCCCCCTATCAGCACGGGGAGGTATTCGTCACCGACGACGGCGCGGAGACCGATCTGGACCTGGGGCACTACGAGCGGTTCATCGACGAGAACCTCACCGCCCACTCCTCCGTCTCCGCCGGAAAAATCTACTGGAACGTCCTTAACCAGGAGCGAAACGGGGACTTTTTAGGCGGCACGGTGCAGATCATCCCCCATATCACCAACGAGATCAAGCGCTGCATCTACGCCCTGGACACGCCGGACACCGACGTGGCCATCGTGGAGATCGGCGGCACCGTGGGCGACATCGAGTCCCAGCCCTTCCTGGAGTCTATCCGGCAGGTGGCCGCGGAGCGGGGACGGCACAATGTGATGTTTGTCCACGTGTCCCTCATCGTCTCCATTCCCGGCAGCGGGGAGCTGAAAAGCAAGCCCACCCAGCACTCCGCCAAGGAGCTTTTGAGCCTGGGGATCCAGCCGGATGTGATTATGTGCCGCTCCGACTACCCGGTGCCCCGGGAGATTCTGGAGAAGATCTCCCTCTTCTGCAACATCCCCGTGGAGAACGCTATCCCCAATCTGACGGCGGAGCTGCTCTACGAGGTGCCGCTGATGCTGGAGCGGGAAGGACTGGCGGACGTGGTGGTCCGGCGCTTGGGCCTTATCTGCCACATGCCCGACCTCACCGAGTGGGCCACCATGGTGCACCGGGCCAAAAATCCCTCAGGGACGGTGAAGATCGCCCTGGTGGGGAAGTATGTGGCCCTCCACGACGCCTACCTCTCCGTGGCGGAGGCCCTGACCCACGGCGGTATCGAGAACGGCGTGAAGGTGGAGATCGACTGGGTGGACAGTGAAGAACTCACTGACCCGGCGGCCCGCCTGTCCGGCTGCGACGGCATTCTGGTCCCCGGAGGCTTCGGCAGCCGGGGGGTGGAGGGGAAGATCTCCGCTATCGAGTACGCCCGGGTCAACGGGGTGCCCTTCCTGGGCATCTGCCTGGGAATGCAGCTGGCGGTGGTGGAGTTCGCCCGCCACGTCTGCGGCATGGCCGACGCCCACTCCAGCGAGCTGGACCCCCAGAGTAAGCACCAGGTCATCGACCTGATGCCGGACCAGCAGGGCGTCACCGCCAAGGGCGGCACCATGCGCCTGGGCAGCTACCCCTGCGTGCTCCGGGAGGGCACCAGGGCCCGGGAGATCTACGGCACGGACCGCATTGACGAGCGTCACCGCCACCGCTACGAGTTCAACAACGACTACCGGGAGGTCCTCACAGAGGCGGGGCTGGTGCTCTCCGGACTGTCCCCTGATGGACGGCTGGTGGAGATGGTGGAGCTCCCCGACCATCCCTTCTTCGTGGCGGGACAGTTCCACCCGGAGCTGAAGAGCCGGCCCAACCGGGCCCATCCGCTGTTTCGAAGCTTTATCGCCGCGGCCAAGGTGTGGCGGGAGATGGATTGACGGCTGTCAATATAAGACCACAGGCGCGGACCGTATGGTCCGCGCCTGTCCCTTTATTCGGTGTAGGGTTTGCTGCTCTCCACAAAGACACCCTGCTCACGGGTCCAGCCGGTGTTGAAGCCCAAGGCCTTGCCTAAATCCCGGAGCTTGAAATAGGTGTAGCCGCCGCCGGCGTCGTCGGTGAGGGTGATGGCGGTCATCTCCACCGCTTTGCCGTCTACCGTGACGCTCTTAGCGCCGCCGGTGTAGGAGCGGTTGCCGGAGAAGGGAGTCTGCATCTCCGAGCCGTTGGGGGTGTAGGCCTCGCCGGTGGTGACGGAGATGGACTTGGCAGCGTTGTTGTAGCCCACGGCGAACTGGGCCTTGGTGCCGCTGAGGATTTGGGCCAGGTCCCGGAGCTTGATGTAGTTGGTGGGGTTGCCCTTCTCGTCCTTCAGAGCGTACATCTGGAACTCCACCGCCTTGCCGTCCACCGTTACGGTCTGGGTGGAGGCATAGGAGGTGCCGCTGGCGGGGATAGTCTCCGCCGGGGCGGCGGGGGTATTCGTGGTATCGGAGGAGGGGGCGGGGCCGGCGGAGAAGGGGATGTTTTGCTCTCTGGCGAAGGTCTCCGCCGCGCTGCCGGCCTTACCGTAGATGGTCAGCTTGGGGCAGCCGGCAAAGGCGCTGCTGGAGATCTTGGTCACACTGGCCGGGATGACGGCGGCAGTGAGGTTTTTACAGTCGTTGAAAGCCAAGAAGTCAATCTCCTTCACACCCTCTGGGAGCACCACCTCCGTGAGGCTGGTACAGCCATTGAAGGCGTAGCCGTCAATCTTCTGCACACTGCCGGGGATGGAGACGCTGCGGAGGTTTGCACAGTAGGCGAAGGCCTGGTTTCCGATGTTCTGCACTTCATCGGAAATGACCACGTCGGTCAGCGTCTCGCAGTTGAAGAAGGCATAGGTGCCGATGCTGGTTACCGGGGGGATCACCACGCTGCCGCCAGGGCCGACGTACTTCTTCAGGTAGCCCTTGCTGTTGATCTCGAAGTCCTCGGCGGAGGAGTTGTTTTCCCAGTTTCCCTTCCACTGGGCCCGCATTCCCCAAGTGGGCAGGTCAGGGACGGGGGTGCAGGCCGTCACCATATCGCTGCCGCCGGCGGTGGACTGCCAGCCCTGGAAGGTGTAGTTGGGCCGCACCGGTACGGGGAGGGCGCCCACAGGTTCACCGACGATGCGCTCCAAGGCGGGGTACTGCTTCTGGCCGTCCACGGTGCCGCCGTTGAGATTTAGGTAGACTTGACAGACCTTGTTGGTGGGTTCCTGCGGGCGTTCGTTGGAGCGGTACAGATTGGGCCACACCACCTCGGCCGTGTAGCGCTTTCCCTCATAAATGGCTGTGGCGGTGCAGTAAATAGAGATTCTCTTGACAACAAGATAAGCGGATACCTCCAAGTAGTTGACCTCGTCCTTGGTGGTGGCTGTTGACGAGAAGGGGGAGTTGCTGTTTGTCATCTCCCAGTCATAGGTAACGCTGTACCGGGAGGCGGGCACCTCCACGCCGTCCACCGTCAGGGAGGGGATGGCGGTCAGGATCGCCGGATAGGCACACTCGGCCAAGTCGAAGCTGTCCATGTCGGGATCCCTGGTCAGGGTAAAGCGCACACCATCCGTGCTGCCGGAGTCGCCGGTGCCGCCGGAGCTGCCGGAGTCGCCGCCGCCGGAGCTGTCGCCGTTGCCGGCGCCGCCGGGCTCGCCCAGGTCGGAGCCGTCGTCACGGTAGTCCCCATCGCTGCAGTGCACCACCGCGTTAGGGATGTCTTGCATGGCCGTATAGGGCGGGATGTATCGGGTGCCGTAGGGCCCGATGGTGGTCACACCCGGGAACATCCCCTCTCTCAGGGCGGAACGCCACTGCTCCACCGTGCCGCTGTAGTTGATCTCATAGAGATCATCGCAGTACCTGAAGGACCGGTAGTCCACCTTGGAGACGTTGCCCCGCAGGGTGATGCTGCGCATGCCGCGCGGGATACGTTGGTCATATGACAGAAAGTCCCGGATGCCCCGGCCAAGGGTCAGGCTGCGGAGATTATCGCAAGTTGGAAGGAAGCGGAAATCGAGATCTGTGACGCTGTCGGGGATCACAAGGCTGGTTATATCCTTGTTGCCGTTGAAAACCCTCAGTGGGATTTCGATGACGCCGTCCGGGATGACCACATCCCCGCCGGGGCCGTTGTACTCAGTGAGCACGCCGTCCTTGATGACGAATTCTTCCTCCGCTGCATAGGTCGTTACCGGCAGCAGGGAGAGGAGCAGGAACAGGGAGAGCAGAAGGGAGAGTGTTTTCTGTTTCATGGGGTGCCTCCTTACGTTGGTATTGCCCAGCAGTCTACCACACCCCGCCGCCGATTTCAATTAACTGGCTGCATAGGGGCGCTTTTTCACCGGCCAAAACTCCTCTGATATTTTTTGAGAAAAATATGCTTTTTCCTCTTCCTTTTTTGTGCAATGTGTGGGATAATGGAGTCAAGGAGCCTATACCACATCTATATGACAGGGAGGAGCACCATGAAGTCCACGAAAGCCTACCGGCCTGAGAACCTGCACTATCTGAAGATGCTGGCTCGTCAGTACCCCACCGTGCAGGCCGCCAGCACGGAGATCATCAACCTGCAAGCGATTTTGAACCTGCCCAAGGGCACCGAGCACTTCATCTCCGACGTCCACGGGGAGCACGAGGCGTTCCTGCACATCCTCAACTCCGCCTCCGGCGTGGTGCGGCGGAAGCTGGACGACCTCTTTGCCACCAGCATTCCCCGGCGGGAGCTGGATCAGCTGGCCACCCTCATCTACTACCCCAAGGAGAAGCTGGAGGAGATCGCCCAGAGCACCGAGGACATGCGGGAGTGGTACCGGATCACCCTCCACCGGCTGATTGAGGTCTGCCGCCTTGTCAGCACCAAGTACACCCGCTCCAAGGTCCGCAAGGCCATGCCCAAGGAGTACGCCTATATTATTGACGAGCTCATCCACACCCGCTATGGGGACAGCGACAAGCGGGACTACTACGAAAATATCATATCCACCATCATCGACATCGACCGGGCCCCCAACTTCCTGGTCCAGATGTGTGAGCTGATTAAGCGCCTGGCGGTGGACCGGCTGCACCTGGTGGGAGATATCTTCGACCGGGGTCCCGGGGCGGACATCATCCTGGAGTCCCTGATGAAGTACCATAGCGTGGACATCCAGTGGGGGAACCACGACATCCTGTGGATGGGGGCGGCCTCCGGATCCCGGACGCTGGTGGCCACGGTGCTGGCCAACTCCCTGCGCTACAACAATCTGGAGGTCATCGAAACCGGCTATGGCATCTCCCTGCGGCCTCTGGCGGTGTTCGCCGGGGAGGTGTACAAGGGCTGCGACGTGGAGCAGTTCGCCGTAAAGCTCTCCGGCCGGGACGCCCAGCGGTATACGGAGCGGGACAAGCTGCTGGCTGCCCAGATGCACAAGGCCATCACCATGATCCTCTTCAAGCTGGAGGGACAGAAAATCCTCCGCAACCCCAGCTTTGGCATGGAGGACCGGCTGCTGCTGGACAAGATCGACTACGAAAATAAGACTGTCACCATTGACGGCAAGGCCCACCCCATGCTGGACACGGATTTTCCCACGGTGGACCCCAAGGACCCCTACGCCCTGACAGCCGAGGAGGAGGAGCTGATCTACCAGATGACCCGCTCCTTCCGCCACAGTGAGAAGCTCCAGCGCCATGTGCGCTTCCTCTACTCCAAGGGGAGCCTGTACCGGGTCATCAACGGGAACCTGCTGTTCCACGGCTGCCTGCCCATGACGGAGGAGGGGGAGTTCATGTCCTTCTCCATCGGGTGCAAAAATCTCTCCGGGAAGGCGTTCTTGGACTACGCCGACCTCACTGCCCGCCGGGCCTACTACAGCAAGCCCAGGTCCAGGGAGCGGGATTTCGGCATGGACTTCCTCTGGTGGCTCTGGGCCGGGCGGAACAGCCCCATCTTCGGTCGGGACCGGATGACCACCTTCGAGCGGCGATTCATCGAGGATGAGAGTATCTGGACGGAGGCGAAGAATCCGTACTATACATTCTATAACGACCCGGAGGTCTGCGACCGGATCCTGCGGGAGTTTGGCCTGGAGGGATCCCACTGCCACATTATTAACGGCCACATCCCGGTGCGTCTGAAGAAGGGGGAGAGCCCCATCAAGGCCGGGGGGAAGCTGCTGGTGATCGACGGCGGCTTCTGCAAGGCCTACCAGAAGACCACAGGCATCGCCGGCTACACCCTGATCTACGACTCCAACGAGCTGTGCCTGGTGGCTCACGAGCCCTTTGTGGGCCGTGCGGACGCCATCCGGGAGAATCAGGACATTGCCTCCAGCGAGATGACCTTCGAGCGCCTGGAGAGCCGGCTGAAAATTGCCGAGACAGACACCGGCAAGCAGCTCCAGGAGCAGATTGACGATCTGATGGCGCTGCTGGCGGCCTACCGCAGCGGTGAGATTGTGGAGGATCACCCGGTCTGAGGGGATATCAGGGGGAGGGCGGAACACTCCGCCCTCCCCCTGATAAGACGGGATACGGCTGCCAATCGCCGGGAGACCGGCGCGCCGCCCGGAAGATCGCCGTAAAAGGGCACAGCCGATGCACCTAAGAGGCGGGAAAAGGGGGAGGGAAAAACAGACTGCAACGGGACAGAGGGGCCTGATGCCCGCCAGGACCGACGGCGGCGGAAATTTCACTCTTTACTTTCACACCATAAAGTGTTACTATATTGCTATGACATCACGCCGAGGGAGGGGACTACGATGGCGCGCATTGCAAAAAAACCCAAGAGCGACAACCTGTACCGGGCCATCCTGATGCTTCAGACCGAGGAGGAGGCCTACCGCTTTTTCCAGGATCTGTGTACTGTTACCGAGCTGCGGGCCATGGAGCAGCGCTTTGACGTGGCGGTGCTTCTCAAGGACGGAATGGTCTATACCGACATTCTCCAGCGCACCGGGGCCTCCAGCGCTACAATCAGCCGGGTAAACCGCTCCCTCAGCTTCGGCGCCGGGGGCTATCAGACTGTTTTTGAGCGGATGGAGGGCGAGAAAGATGGCCAGCTATGAGGCCCTGGCCGGCTGCTACGACGCCCTCACCCAGGATGTGGACTACGCCCGCCGTGCGGACTTTATTGAGAAGCTGATGCGCCGCAGCCGCATCCCGGTGCGCACGGTGCTGGATCTGGCCTGCGGCACGGGGAGCATGACATACCTCCTCTCCCGGCGGGGCTACGAGCTCATCGGGGCTGACGGCAGCGAGGACATGCTTGCCGCCGCCCGGGAGAAGTGCGCAGATCTCCCCGGGGAGAAGCCCATCTTTCTCCACCAGGAGATGCCCAAGCTGGACCTCTACGGTACCGTGGAGGCCGCCGTCTGCTGTCTGGACAGCCTGAACTATCTCACAAGCCCCAAGGATGTGCAGAGGACCTTTTTCCGCCTGCGCCTCTTTGTGGAGCCCGGCGGTATCCTGATCTTTGATGTGAACACCCCCCACAAGCTCCGCTCCCTGGACGGCCAGGTGTTTCTGGACGAGCGGGAGGACGTGTACTGCGTGTGGCGGACGGAATTTGAGAAGCGGAGCAAAATCTGCTCCTATTTCATGGACATCTTCACGCGGCAGCCCGGCGGCAGCTGGCGGCGGAGCTTTGAGGAGCACCGGCAGCGGGCCTACGAGGTGGAGGAGCTGAAGAGCTGGCTGATGGAGGCGGGGTTTGTGAATATCCGCACCTACGGCGACTGCCGTATGAGCGGGCCTCGGGAGGGGGAGGAGAGGGTGTATTTCTCGGCGATTCGGGGGAAGAACTGAGAGTGGAGATTTTTTGAGATAGGAGTTAGGAGATAGGAGATAGGAGATAGGAGTTGTGGTGTCCGGCGTTGCTGGACGGATTTGAAATAGGACGGCTTTCAGCCGTCCGTCAGCCTGTCGAAAAAAGACGGCAGAGTAGGCTGGCGGTAAGGAGGATAGTGTGAAAGGAACCCAAGAGGGGTTCCTTTCACGTCAAATCAACCCGCCGCAGCGAAAAATTGCGGCCAAAAGCCGCAATTTGCCTCAGCCTGTCGAAAAACCCAACGGGTTTTTCGACAGGCTGAAGGACGGCTTTCAGCCGTCCTTTTCGGGGGATTTTTTGTTCTTGCGCGCCTTTTTCCAGGCGCGGGCGGTGAAGTAGGCCAGCACCAGGACCAGAGTGCCCCGGATGAGGCCCACGGCGATGGCAAAGATGGTGGAGGGGTAGCGGATTTCCGGTATGGTGATGTAGAGATACAGCCGCTGGAGGCCGCCGATCAGGCCCCAGGGGGCCACGGCCACGTAGGGGTTAAAAATCAGGAGACTCAGCCCCACCAGCAGCCAGCCCTCGGTGAGCCAGGGGTGTTTTTTGGCGAGAATCAAAGGCAGGCTGGCAATAATCACCACCGGCCCGATCAGGACCAGCAGGCCCGCGCCTGCGAGCCCGATGAGCAGCAGGATCAGCCCCGCCGCCGCCATGACGATGCCGGCCTTCTGCGTGTCGGTCAGGTCCCGCCCTCCCTCCACATAGACCACCTGAGGCTCCGGCGGCTTCTGAGGCGGCTCCGGGGGCCGAGGGACCTCTCCGCTGCGGACCAGCTCGTCCACCGTCACGCCGAACAGGTCGGCCAGACGGATGATCTTATCCAGGTCGGGGGTGGACTGCCCCGTCTCCCACTTGCTTACCGACTGGCGGGAGACCTCCAGCTGCTCCGCCAGATCGTCCTGGGACATCCCCCGCGCCGTGCGCAGGGACAGTATTTTTTCTGATAGTGTCATGGGCGGACCCTCCTTTTGCTTCCTCTATATTGTCAGATACAGAATTTTTGTTCTCATGTTTTCCGCGGATTCCATGGTTGTATTATAGAGGAAACGCCGCAAAAAGCAATCAAGTCCGCTTGGAAATTCCCGCAACCAGCGGTTGCGGACAGCCTGAAGGCCCAAAGTCGCGGCGTCTGGCCGCACTGGGTGATTTGAAATCAGGGGAGGCATAGAACATGCTCTCATTTGGCGGCGGTCATCCCCCCATGGACCACGCCCCCTTCCTCCTGCGCCTCTGGGACGATGAGGACGGGGTGCTCCGTGTGGTGATTGCCCTGGCCCGGGCGGGGGAGACCGGCGCCGGGGCGCGGACGGGGAATGCGGGGATCGATGCCATCCTGGACCACTGCCGCCCCATCACCCCGGACGAGGACGCGGTGTACGAGATCACCTTCGAGCGCTACATCCTCTACCAGACGCGCAACGAGTCCTACAGCTCCTACGACGCTTACGAGGTCCGGGAGGGGCAATACCTGATCCGCTTCCGCCGCTCCCGCCTGCTGGACGCCCTTCCTCTGCTCACCGACTGCTGCCGGTGGGAGGACGGGACCTGCTACCCGGGGGAGTGGACCCACTACGGGATCTACACCCAGAACCACATTTTAGACGTAATCTCCACTGAGAGCCCGGTCATCCGGCAGGTGGAGGATAAGGAGAGAGTGCCATGGACAGATTAGTACGGGCCATCACCGCCGACGGCATGGTGCAGGCGGTGGCTGTCACCACAAGGGAGCTCACCGAGCGGGCCCGGCAGATCCATAAGACCCTGCCCGTGGGCACCGCGGCCCTGGGCCGCACGTTGGCTGCGGCCTCCATGATGGGCAACGCCCTGAAGGACAGCGGAGCCAGCCTCACCCTACAGATCAAGGGCGGCGGCCCCCTGGGCACTGTGATGGCCGTGTCGGACAACCAGGGGAACGTCCGGGGCTATGTGACGAACCCCCAGGTAAACCTGCCCCTGCGCTCCGACGGGAAGCTGGATGTGGGAGCCGCCGTGGGCGGCGAGGGCACCCTGACAGTAATCAAGGACCTGAACATGAAGGAGCCCTATATCGGCAGCGTGGAGCTGCTGGGGGGCGAGATTGCCGAGGACCTGGCCACCTATTTTGTGGAGAGCGAGCAGATCCCCACCGCCTGCGCCTTAGGGGTGCTGGTGGACCGGGACCAGAGCGTGAAGGCCGCCGGAGGCTACATCATCCAGCTGCTCCCCGGGGCCTCGGAGGATGTGATCGGCCGGGTGGAGGGCGGCGTCCTGGCCGCCGGACCGGTGACCAGACTTTTAGAGCAGAACGACGACCCGGAGCACCTGCTCCGGACCGTGCTGTCCGATTTCACCCTGGAGACCCTGGAGACCGTCTCCATCGCCTACCGCTGCTACTGTAGCCGGGAGCGTGTGGAGCGGGTTCTGGTCAGCTGCGGTCCCGCCGAGCTGCGGGACATGGCCGCCCGGCAGGGTGGCTGCGATCTGCTGTGCCAGTTTTGCGACAAGGCATATCACTTTACAGCAGAGGAGCTGCAAACCCTGGCGGAAGAACTGGAGGCCGCAGGGGAGGGAAGGCCGGAGGCGTTTTAGGCATTCTCCGGAGACGGCGTGAAAAAAAGTAGAAAAAATTGAAAATAGTAGTTGACAATCGGGGAGTGGTTTAGTATAATAACCCTTGCCGTTCGAGAAGCGGCGGCGAATTGGGAGCATAGCTCAGCTGGGAGAGCACTTGCCTTACAAGCAAGGGGTCACAGGTTCGAGCCCTGTTGTTCCCACCATTTTGATTTGCAGCAAATGTGGCGCGGTAGTTCAGTTGGTTAGAACGCCGGCCTGTCACGCCGGAGGTCGAGGGTTCAAGTCCCTTCCGCGTCGCCATTTGCCTCTGTAGCTCAGTTGGTAGAGCAGAGGACTGAAAATCCTCGTGTCGTTGGT
>CANDEH010000087.1 GCA_947383645.1 uncultured Clostridia bacterium
TGGTTACTTTTCCCGCGTGGGAAAAGTAACTCGCCCCGGGGGGCGAAACCCCCTCTCCCGACTAAAAAAGAAAGGAGCACCTCCCCTATGCCATCAAACCGCATCAACCGCATCAATGAGGAAATCCAGCGGGAACTCTCCGCGCTGCTGAGAACCCTGAAGGACCCCCGCCTCCAGGGCGGGCTTCTCACCATCACCCATGTGGACACCACCAGCGATCTTCGCTATGCCAAAATTTACGTCTCCGCCCTGGACAAATCCCAGGAGAAGGAGATGCTCAAGGGGCTCAAATCCGCGGCGGGCTACCTCCGCCGTGAGGTGGGCGCCTCTCTGGGGCTCCGCTATACCCCGGAGCTCCAGTTTGTCGCCGACGACTCCATCGAGAAGGGGGCAAAAATCCTGGAGATGCTCCGGGACCAGTCGGTGGTAAAGCCCGCCAATCCGGCCAACGCCCACATTATCCTGGAAGAGGAGGAGTGATCCTATGACGCCGCAGGAAGCCGCCGCCCGCCTCCGGGAGCAGGACCGCATCCTGATTCTTACCCACCGCCGCCCCGACGGGGATACTGTCGGCTGCGCGGCGGGGCTCTGCGCCGCCCTGCGCCAGGCCGACCGGGAGGCGTATATCCTTTTTAACGAGGAGATCACCGAGTCCAACCGCCCCTACGCCGCCCCCTACTGGGCGCCGGAGGGGTATGAGGCGTCCTTTGTCGTCTCCGTGGACATCGCCGCCCGGCAGCTCTTCCACGGGGCCTCCGAGGCCTATCTGGACCGGGTAGACCTGGCCATCGATCACCACCCCTCCCAGGAGTTTTTTGCCCGGGAGACCTGCCTGGACGCCAGTCGGGCCGCCTGCGGGGAGATTGTCTATGAGATCTGCGCCGCCCTGGGGGAGATCACGCCGGCGGTGGCGCTGCCCCTCTATGCGGCGGTGTCCACGGACACCGGCTGCTTTGTCTACGCCAATACCAGCGCCAACACCCATCGGATGGCGGCGGCGCTGATGGAGACAGGCATCGACTTTTTTGCCGTCAACAAGCGGCATTTCCGTACAAAGACAAAGAAACGCCTCCAGCTGGAGGCGGATCTGATCGCCAATATGGAGTTCTTCCACCAGGGCCGGGGCGTGTTTATGACGGTTTCCCGCGCCCTGATGGCCCGCATCGGCGCGTCGGAGGACGACGCGGAGGACCTGTCGGCCCTGGCCACCATTGTGGAGGGCGTGGACTGCGGCGCGGTTCTGCGGGAGCTGCGCCCGGATGAGTGGAAGCTGAGCCTCCGCACCGGCGACAACGGGCGCGTTGACGCCAGCAGGGCCTGCCGGCTTCTGGGCGGCGGCGGCCACGCCATGGCCGCGGGCGCCACATTGGAGGGGTCTTTGGAGAGCGTCAAGAGGCGCGTACTGGAGGCGATCAACAGCGTCTGCGGCGAGCCGGGAGGGACAGACGCCTGAGAAGCTGCCGCACACAGGCAGGCGGTGAGATGCGCGCCCTTATGCCGGCCCCGGCGGCCTCTATGGACCCGGGCCGGCGTTTCGCGCGGTAAATTCCGGGGACAGGGCAAGGCAGGCAGAGCGGCGGCGAATGCGCTGCAAAGCGGCTATAGACAAAGGAGCGCCGCAGGCCGGGGTCCTCAGGGGAGGAGCGCAGAGAGCCGTGCCCCAAAGGAGGGCTGAAGTCCGTCCCCTCTTCCGCGCCGGCGCGGCTGGGGAAAGCCCACGGACGGTGCGCCGCCGCGCGAAGAGCCGCCGCGCGCCTCCCGGCGCGAAAAAAGTACTGTGCCCCGCCGGGGCACCATGAAGGAGAGACACCATGCCCAGCGGGATTATCATCATCGACAAACCTTCCACCTGGACCAGTATGGACGTCTGCGCCAAGCTCCGCGGCATCCTCAGGGAGCGCCGCGTCGGCCACGCCGGCACCCTGGACCCCATGGCCACCGGCGTTCTGCCGGTCTTTGTGGGCCGGGCCACACGCGGGGTGGAATTTGCCGAAAAGGGCGACAAGACCTATATCGCCGGCCTCCTGCTGGGCCGGGAGACCGACACCCAGGACATCACCGGCGAGACTGAGAGAGAGCGGCCCGTGACCGCCACAGAGGGGCAGGTGCGGGAGACGCTCTCCCGGTTTGTCGGGGAGATGGACCAGGTGCCGCCCATGTACTCCGCCGTCAAGATAGACGGGAAGCGCCTCTACGCGCTGGCCCGGGCGGGGAAGGAGGTGGCCCGTCCTCCCCGGCGGGTCACCGTGCACGAGATCGAGCTTCTGGAGCGGCAGGGGGAGAACGGGTATATTCTGCGGATACGCTGCTCCAAGGGCACCTATGTGCGGACGCTGTGCCACGACATCGGCCGGGCTCTGGGGTGCGGCGGCTGCATGAGCTCCCTGCGGCGGACGGAGGCGGCGGGGTTTACCATCCGGCAGGCGGTGACCATCCAGCAGGTGCAGCGGGGAGAGTTTACGCTGCTGCCCGTCGATACGCTGTTTGAGCGGTACCCGGCCTATACCCTGACTCCGGCCCAGGAGAAGCGGTGCCGCAGCGGCACGGCGGTGGAGGCCCCGGAGCTCTCGGAGGGGCTCTACCGCCTCTACGGCGGGGACGGAACCTTTCTGAGCCTGAGCCAGTGGTCGGCGGGGACGCTGTGCGCCCGGAAAAATTTCTTTGGCGGCGGGGAGCCGCTGTGAGGGGAGAGGCGAAGATGGCGGAGGGAACGGTCATTGCCCTGGGCTTCTTTGACGGCGTACATCTGGGCCACCAGGCGCTGCTGCGCAGGACGGCGGAGCGGGGGGCGGAGCACGGACTGACCCCGGCGGTATTCACCTTCGACCGCTCCCCCAAGGCGGCGGTCACCGGCGTGCCGGTGCCGCTTCTGACCACGCCGGAGGAGCGGGCGGCCGTAATCCGGGGGCTGTTCCCCATCCGGCGGGTGATTGTGGCCCCCTTCGACCGGCGGATGATGACTATGCCCTGGCGGGAGTTTCTGGACATGCTCCGGGAGAAGTACGGCGCCCGCTGGCTGGTCGCGGGGCACGATTTTCGCTTCGGCCACCGGAATGCGGGGACGCCGGCGCTGCTGGCGGACTACGCTGCGGAGATGGGGATGGGCTGCGACGTGATTCCCGCGGTGACGGTGGACGGTCGGACGGTGAGCTCCACCTATATCCGCCAGCTGGTGGAGGAGGGGCGGCGGGCGGAGGCCCGCAGGTTCCTCGGGCACGGAATGCTGAATATCTGAGCCGCGCTTTGCGGAGGACCGCCGTGCGCGCGGCAGCGGGCCGCTGTCTGAAAGGCCGGCGCGGGACATAAAATATCCCCCTGCCAGAGCTCTCTGGCAGGGGGATATTCTCACATTTGGACCTTGCAATTAGTCGCTTACTGGCACAGGGCGGCGGTGTCCATGGCGATCATCAGCTCCTCGTTGGTGGGGATGACGAAAATCTTCACCTTGGAGCCGTCGGCGGACACGTCCACCTCCTTGCCGCGGACGTTGTTCTTCTCCTTGTCCATCTGGATGCCCATGTACTCCAGGCCCTCGCAGATGTTGGCGCGGAGCTCCTTGGAGTTCTCGCCGATGCCGGCGGTGAACACGATGGCGTCCACCCCGCCCATGGCGGTGGCGTAGGCGCCGATGAACTTCTTCACCTCGTAGACGAACTTGTCAAGAGCCAGCTGGGCCCGCTCGTTGCCCTTGGCGGCGGCCTCGTCCAGATCGCGGAAGTCGGAGCTGACGCCGGAGATGCCCAGGACGCCGGACTTCTTGTTCAGGATGTTCAGCATCTCCTTGATGTCGTAGCCGTAGCGGCCCATCAGGTACTCCAGGATGGTGGCGTCCACGTCGCCGGAGCGGGTGCCCATGGGGAAGCCGGCCAGGGGCCCCAGGCCCATGGTGGTGTCCACGCACTTGCCGTCCACCACGGCGGACAGGGAGGAGCCGTTGCCCAGGTGGCAGCAGATCACCCTGCTGTGGTCCGGATTGCCCAGCATGTCGATGGCCCGGGCGGAGACGTAGCGGTGGCTGGTGCCGTGGAAGCCGTAGCGGCGGACGTCGTCCTTCTCATAGTACTCGTAGGGGATGGCGTAGATGTAGGCCTTGGGGGGCATGGTCATATGGAAGGCGGTGTCGAACACGGCCACCTGGGGCGTCTTGGGCATGATCTTCTGGCAGGCCTCGATGCCCATCAGGTTGGCGGGGTTGTGGAGGGGGCCCAGGGGGATGCACTTCTTGATGGCCTCGATGCACTTGTCGTCGATGATGCAGCTCTCGGTGAAGGCCATGCCGCCGTGGAGGACACGGTGGCCGACGGCGGCGATCTCGTCGGTGGACTTGATGACGCCCTTGTCGGGGTCTACCATGATGTCCAGCACCGCCTGGATGGCCTCGCCGTGGGTGGGCATGGGGATGTCCTGCTTCACGTCCTCGCGGCCGGGGACCTTGTGGGTCAGGCGGCCGTCGATGCCGATGCGCTCGCACAGGCCCTTGGCGAAGACCTCGCCGCCCTCGGACTCCATAAACTGATACTTCAGAGAGGAACTGCCCGCGTTGATAACCAGAATTTTCATGTTGTCACGTACTCCTTGCTGTTATTGTTTTGTTATTTTTCGTTTCCAGACTGTGACTTGCAAATCACAGCCGGGGCGGGTACAATACTTCCATGGCTATTGTAGACTATTTTCCTCTCTTAGACAACCGTTATTTTAGAAATTTTTTGAAAAAAACCCGCCGCGCACCCCGGAGGACCGCCCTGTGAGGCCCGCAGCGGGCATCATCGCCGAGTACAACCCCTTCCATCTGGGCCACGCCTACCAGATTGCCGCCCTGCGGCAGGCTCTGGGGCCGGACTGCGCCGTAGCCGCCGTGATGAGCGGCAGCTTCGTCCAGCGGGGGGAACCGGCCATTTTCCGCAAGCACGTCCGGGCGGAGGCCGCGGTGCGCGGCGGCGCGGACCTGGTGCTGGAGCTGCCGACGGTGTACGCCGTGGCCGGGGCGGAGATCTTTGCCCGGGGAGGCGTGGGCCTCCTCCAGGCGGCGGGGGTGTTCACCCATCTGTGCTTCGGCAGCGAGGCCGGCACTCTGGAGCCCCTAAGAGCCGCGGCGGCGTGTCTGGACAGCGGGGAGTACCATGAGGCGGTGCGCCGGAACCTCTCGGAGGGCGTCTCTTTTGCCGCCGCCCGGCAGGCTGCCGTCCGGGAGCAGATCGGACCGGCGGCGGCGTGCCTGCGTCTGCCCAACAACAATCTGGCGGTGGAGTACCTCCGCGCTCTCCGCTCTCTGAACAGCGCCATGGAGCCCGTCACCATCGCCCGGGTGGGGGCCGAACACGACAGCGCCGCGGAGAGCGAGTTCCCCTCCGCCTCCCTCCTCCGGCGGAAGATGCTGCTGGGGGAGCCCTGGCAGCGGGGGGTCCCGGGGGCCATGGCCGCCCTGGGGGAGGAGGAGATCGCCGCCGGCCGGGGGCCGGCCTCCCTGGAACGGGGGGAGCGGGCCGTTCTCTCCGCCCTGCGGGGGATGGGGGAGGAGGACTTCCTGCCCTACGACGGGGGCGGGGAGGGGCTGTACCGCCGGTTCTGTCAGGCGGTGCGCCGGGGCCGGAACCTGGAGGAGGTGCTGGCCCTCTGCAAGACCAGGCGCTACCCCATGGCCCGCCTGCGGCGAATGGCCCTGGCCGCCTGGCTGCGCCTGCCCCCGCCGCCGCCTTGCCCGCCCTATCTCCGGGTGCTGGCGGCAAATCCCCGGGGCTGCGCCCTGCTGGGGGAGATGCGGCGGCGTTCGGCGCTGCCGGTGCTGACCAAGCCCGCGGACGTGCGCCGCCTGGGGCCGGAGGCCCGGGCGCTCTTTGAGGCGGAGGCCCGGTGCACCGCCCTCTATACCCTCTGCTGCCCCGCCCTTTGGGAGGGGACGGCGGAGAGCGAGTACACCGTGGGCCCCGTTATTTTAAAGGAAGTGTGAAGAACAGATCGTGAAATTTGCAGAGTTTTGGCGGATTGCCCGACACGGAAAATTTTTGGGAAGGAGATGTTTGACGATGAAGCGGCTGCTTTCCATTATGCTGTCCATGGCGCTGTGCCTGCCCATGGTGGCCTGCGAGCCTGCGCCGGCGGAGCCGGTGGATCCCCCTGTGGACCAGGACCCGCCGCCTCCGCCCTACGCCTTCGTGGTGGAGAACACCGCTGACAAGTACTCCGACACCGACGGAACCATGCTGGCCGCCTACGGCTACGACATCCTGCGGATGAAGACCTCGGAGACCGCCTCGGAGGAGGATATCGCCAGGGCCGCGGCTTTCAATGAGACGATGGATACCGTGCTGGAGAACCAGCTGGGCAGCGAGCTGCGGGAGTGGGCGGTGTACGACGAGCGGATCAAGGAGACCAGGGAGTACTACACCGACGAGCTGAAGGTGACCTATGCGGAGATGGGCGGCTTTGTCAGCATCTGCTACGACAGCTACTCCTACACCGGCGGGGCCCACCCCAACGCCCGGTGCTTCAGCTATCTCTTCGACATGGACCGGGGCGTCTTTGTGGACGCCACGGAGATCGCCGACGACCCGGAGCTGCTCCGGGCTACGGTGACGGATCTGATTCTGGACCAGATCAACGGCATGGATCAGGAGATCCGGGACGGCCTCTTTGAGAATTATCCCAGTGTCGTCTCCCAGTGGAACGACAGATGCGTGGTGCTGGGCGAAGACGGGATGACGGTGACCTTCTCCGCCTACGACATCGGCCCCTACGCCATGGGGGCGCTGTCCTTTGAAATCCCCTACGCCAGCATCACCACAGCCCTGGGCGAGGGCGGCGCGGAAAAGCTGTTGGGAACCCCCTCTCGTCAATGAGGAATTAGGAGTTAGGAATTAGGAATTTTGGTGTCCAGCGTTGCTGGACGGATTGAATCTGTGTTTTCTTCATGGTGAGCAGAGTGAGGAACCTTCCGACTCTTTAGATAGAGTGGGAAGGTTCCTCCTGCTGTTAAAAGATTCTATCATCCGGCGAAGCCGGATACATTCATTCCTAATTCCTAACTCCTAATTCCTCATTAACAAAGGGGTTACCAGTTCCGCTCCTGGGTGGCGTTCTTATAGAGCCTCCCCGCCTGGGGCATGGTGCCGTAGATGTTGAAGAGCTCCGCCACGGTGACAAAGGCGTAGCCCTCCCCTTGCAGCGCGTCGATGATCCGCAGGGCCGCCTCCACGCTGGTGGGGTAGAAGTCGTGGAGGAGCACAATGTCCCCCGGCTGGATGCGGTCCAGGACGCAGGCGGTGACCTTGTCCGCGTTCAGCAGCTTCCAGTCCTCCGGGTCCACGCTCCAGTAGACCATAGGGGTTTTGATGAGATCCGAACGGCTTTTGTCCACCAGGCCATAGGGGGGGCGGAGCCAGTACTCCCCCGGGCCCAGCACCTCGGTGAGGAGAACCTCGGTCTTGTGGATCTGCTCAATGATAGTGTCATCCCGGGCGTTTTGCAGGCGGGTGTGGCCGTAGGTGTGGTTGCCCACCTGGTGCCCCTCGGCGGCCATGCGGCAGATCAGATCCTCGTTGCCGGGGATCTGCTGGCCGATGAGAAAGAAGGTGGCCGAGGCCCCCCGCTCCCGCAGGCCGTCCAGGAGCACCGAGGTGGTGTCCGCCCGGGGGCCGTCGTCAAAGGTCAGGGCCACGTATTTGAGCCCGCTCTCCGGCAGGGGCAGGTCCGCCGCCGCCTCCTCCACCGCCGGCGTGCAGCCGGGGAGCAGCAGGACGAGCAGGGCCAGCAGCGCCGCCCCGCCCCGGCGGAGAGGGCGGAATATGTGCGTTCTCCGGTTTGTTTGCATCCTTACATCACCGGATGATAGTCTGCCGGAATGGGCGGAAATCATACCTGGTGAATGTTGGCCCGGCCTTCTGAAAGGCCCAGGGGCCCGGCTTTTGCCGGGCCCCTGACGCTTTTGGGGGGAATTTTAGTGCATCTGCCGCCTCACGGTATTGGCGGTGTCGTCCACCACGTCGGTGATGGACTGCATGGCCTTGCCGGCGGTGCTCTTGGGCTTGGCCTTGGGGCGCAGGAGCATATCCGCCGCCATGCCGGTGATGGCCCCCACCATCATGCCGCTGAAAAACCCGTTCTTCATGCGTTTCTCTCCTCCTTTTGCAAAAGCGTAGGGTGCCGGAGGTAGTATGGGCGGGAAACGGGGATTTTACTCCCGTGCCGCCTGGGCGGAAGGGAGGAGATTTTTGCATGTTTGCCGGACTGTCCAAACGGGAGCTAAAGATCCAGCCGCATATAGATGGAGCTGTCCATGGGGCTGTTATAGTTGTAGCAGTCTATCCTGTAAAATCCATATTTTTGATACAAATTGATGGCACTGCCCAGAAACGGAAGCGTGTCCAGCAGCATCTGGGCATACCCGATCTCCCGGGCGTCCGCGATCACCCGCTCCACCAGCAGATTTCCCAGCTTCCGCCCCCGGAAGGCGGGCCGGACGTAGAGCCGCTTCATCTCGCAGCGCCCTTCGTCCATCCGCCGCAGCCCCACGCAGCCCGCCGGCGCCCCGTCGCAGCAGGCCAGGTACAGCCGCCCCGCCGGCGGGCCGTACTTCGCCTCCAGGTCCTCCAGCTCCGCGTCGTAGTGCTGCACGGCCAGGTACGCCCGAAAGGACGGGTCCCCCGCAATCAGCATGTCCGTATACTCTCCAAACAGCGCCCGGATCTCCCCGGACCGGTCGTAGGCGGGTATCAGCTCGATGGCCATGGTTGTTGACCTCTCCTTCTCCAGTCTACCCGAATTATAGCATAAAAGCCTCCCGCCAGCAAGACAGACGCAAAGACCGCTGCCCGGGAAAAATTTTTGGACAAATAGTCCTATTTTCACCTTTAAAAAACAAGTTGTGCTATTATCCAGGGGGAAAGAGGTGATCTATATGGAACTTCGCCTTCGAGAGCTGCGGCTGAGGGCCGGTTTGACACAGCGGGAGGTGGCGCAGTATCTGCGGTGCGACCGGTCTCTGTACGGGAAATATGAGCGGGGCCAGCGAAATATCCCCGTGGCGCTGGCCCTCCGCCTGATTGCACTCTACCATGTAAATTTTGACTACCTCGTCGGACTGACAGACGAGCCGATCCCCTATCCGCCGGTAGGGCGCGCCGACTCCGGTACGCCATTTCCCCGCTGACCGCTGCCCCGTGATAAACTGCCGCCGTCTCCAATGGATTGTCCTCCCTCTTGCGCAAAGTCCGCTTTTCTACTATAATATACGCAAAACAACAAAGCCGCCGGCCTCAGATCCCCGGCGGCGGAAGGGTGGGACCTATGACCAGAATTTACCTGATCCGTCACGCGGAGGCGGAGGGCAACCTCTACCGCATCGCCCACGGCCAGTACAACAGCACCATCACCCCCCGGGGCTACCAGCAGCTCTCGGCCCTGAAGCGCCGCTTTGCCGACGTCCCCATCGACGCGGTGTACGGCAGCGACCTCTTCCGCACCCAGACCACCGCCTCCGCGGTGTACATACCCAAGAACCTGCCGTTCCACCCCCTGCCCCTGCTGCGGGAGGTGTGCCTCGGGTGCTGGGAGCAGAAGTCCTGGGCGGAGATCGAGCGGATGGACCGGCAGATGCTCATCAACTTCAACAAGTTCCCCGACCTGTGGCGTGTGGAGGGGGCGGAGACCTTCGACGTGGTCCGGGACCGGATGGTGGCGGGCATCCGCCGGATCGCCGCGGAGCAGCCGGGGAAAACCGTGGCCGCCGCCAGCCACGGCGCCGCCTCCCGGATCCTTTTAGGCACCCTGGCGGGCCTGAGCCTCCGGGAGATCGGGGCCATGCACCACTGCGACAACACCGCCGTGTCCCTCTTAGAGGTGGAGGGCGAGGAGATCCGTGTGGTCTACCAGGGGGACAACTCCCACCTGCCCGACGATCTCTCCACCTTCAAGCGCCAGACCTGGCACAAGAGCGATCTGGCCACGGAGCCGGGGCTCTGGTACCAGGTGGAGAGCGAGGATGGTACCCACCGCGTCCAGCGGGCGTACCTGGAGGAGGAGCCGGTGGGCGTCATCGCGGTGGCCTGCGCCCCGGAGGGGCTGCGGATCACCGACTATCACATCGATCCGGCCCAGCGGGGCCACCGCTACGGCGCGCAGCTGATGGGGCAGGCGGTACAGTATGCCCGTGCCCGGGGGGTGGAGCAGGTGGTGCTCACCTGCACCGCTGATTTAGCGGGGTACTTTGCGCAATTTGGGTTTGTGCGGACTGGGGAATCGAATGGGCAGGTGGATTTGGCCATGGATATTCGTTTGATTATGCGGGAGATTTTCTGAGACTGCGGGATAACCGCCGCGAGCCCGCGGCGGGGGGGACGGGGAGTTTCGCCCCCCGGGGCGAGGTACTTTTCCCACGCGGGAAAA
>CANDEH010000088.1 GCA_947383645.1 uncultured Clostridia bacterium
ACACCACGGCCAGAGTCCACTGGGGCATGATGTAGGGGAAGATGAAGATGGAGCTCAGATACTTCCGCCAGGCCATGTTGGTGCGGGTGATGAGAAAGGCGAAGATGCCGCCGAAGAGGATGGACACTACGCAGGTGCCCACCGCCAGGAGCACTGTGTTGAGAAGGGGCGTCCACAAATTCGTCTTGGCCAGGCGGCTGGTGAAGAGGTCGATATAGTTCACCGTGGTATAGCCGGCGGCCTGGCCGGTGAGGTGGGCGTCGATGGTGCCCGGGTGGATCTTGAAGGTGTCCTCAATGATGGCGATGATGGGGGCCACGGTGCTGAAGGTCAGCACGATGCCCATGAGGAGCAGGATGACGTTGTGGGGCTTGGAGAAGAAGGTCTTGAGCTTGTTCAGCGCAATGGCCGAACCGCTGGGCTGGAGGGTGGTTGACTGGTTCATAGGTCTCTCCTCTCATTCTTTTTCTTGAAAGAAAAAGAATCAAAAAGAACTTTAATATCAGCCAGGTGGTAACTTGGCAGCTATTGCACCTTGCAGAATCCTGGCAGGGGCGGATATTATCTGCCCGCTCTCTGGGTGGTCTGCACATTTGGGGGGGAGGACGGGCGGATGATACCCGCAAGGGGTACGCCGCATCCACCCCTACCGGGGTTCCCGGTATAGCAAGGGGTCCGGGGCGCGCCGCGCGCCCCCCGGACCCTCTTTCATTGCCTCAGGATTATGCTTGTGGTCTTAATCAGCCTGCGCTGTACTTGGTCAGCATCTCGACCCAGCTGCCCACGGTGAAGGACACGTCGGCGCAGTACTCGGGATCCTCCAGAACCAGCTTGCCGTCGGTGGTCCACCAGTCGTAGCCGCGGTCGTTCTTGGCCTCGAACTGCACGGTGATGCCGTCCTCAGCCATGCCGCCCTTGGAGTGGCCGTACTTCTCCTCGGTGCCCGCCGCCACGGTGGGGTTGGAGGAGTAGCCGCCCATGTCCTTGCCCCAGGCGGAGAAGCCGTCCACGGTCTCGGTCATGTAGGCGATGAAGGCGCAGGCGGTCCAGGGCAGGGGGCTGTTGTCGGTGACGAACAGGTAGTGGCAGTAGCCGTAGCCGCCGATGCCGGTGTAGCCGTCGTCATAGGCCGCCACGTTGATGTTGTTGACGGACACGGAGCTGGACTCCTCCACGGAGCGGAGCTTGGAGTACACCAGCAGGCCGAACTGGTCGGTGGCGGACTTGTCAACCAGGGTGTTGCAGATGGGGCCGTCGTCGGTCTGGGCGTTGTAGCTCTCCACCCACAGCTTGATCCAGGCCAGGGCGTAGGCGCCGTCGGCGCCCAGGCCAAGGTCGGCGGCCTCGGACTCCATGGCCTTGATGGTGGGCTGGAAGTAGGCCTGCTCGTCGGCGCTGAGGGCGTTGAACGCCTCCTTCAGCCAGCCGGCGTAGGTGTCCTCAGTGAGCATGTACAGGAAGTTCTTGCCCACGATCTCGGAGTCGATGTCCATGTAGAGGCCGTGCTCGCCCTCGGCCACGAAGTCCCAGCAGTTGTCGTAGGACTTGGAGCCGGTGTTGTTGTACATAAAGACCTTGTTCAGGGTCTGGAGGGCCAGGTAGCCGTCATAGGCGTCGGCGGTGGTGCCGTTGGCGTCGGCCCACTCCTTGGGGATGAAGGTGTCCAGGATGCCGGTCTGGACCATCTTGCTCTCGATCTGGTTGCCGTCCTGGATCAGGGTCATGGCGAAGGTGCCGGTGTCCTTCAGGCTGTCGGCGGTGAGCTGGTCAAAGATCTTGTTGTTCTTGGGCTGCTGCCACTCGAAGTCCAGCTTGTAGCTGGGGTCGATGGTCTGCAAGTACTCGATGAACAGCGGCAGGGCGCTCTTGCCGCGGCTGGAGTTGCCCACGCCGTAGAACATCTTGCCGTTGGACTCCTCGATGGCCTTCTTGGCCAGCTCCTCCAACGTCATGCCCTCGGCCTCCTTGATGATCTTCTGGGTGGCGGTGAGGTTGGCGTCACTGGGGCCGGGGTCCGGGGTGTTGGTGTCGCCGGTAGTGCCCTGGGACGGGGTGTTGGTGTCGTTGCTGTTCTGGCTGTTGTTCCCCTTATCGCCGCAGGCGACCAGTGCGAGGACCATTGCAAGAGACAGAAGCAGCGCGATCATGCGTTTCATGTCAAATCCTCCTTCGTTGTTTTCGACAAAGGCCGGGCCGGTTTGCCCGCGCCTGTTGGTGTATTTCATTGTATGATGTTTGAGAGAAAAGGTACAGGGGACAAATCTGCGCTTTTTTGTTTTCTTTTGATATTTTTGTCAAAATGTAATGAAACGGACCGGCCTTCTGTGGTACAATAGGGGCAAATCACCCATCCCCTGTCCATGGCAGGGGATCGGAACCGTCTGGAGGTGTCCGCATGGTCCGCCGCGCCCTCGCTCTGCTGCTCTGTCTGCTCCTCACCGGCTGCGCGGCCCCCGCGCCGGCGCCGGAGCTCTCCTACGCCCCGGCGGAGGAGGAGCGGCTGGTGCTCTATACCTCCCACAAGGAGGAGGTCTACTGGCCCATTGTCAAGGAGTTCGAGGAGCGCACGGGCATCTGGGTGGAGGTGGTCGCCGGGGGCACCAACGAGCTTTTAGAGCAAATTCAAAGCCAGGCGGACAGCCCCCGGGCGGACGTGATGTTCGGCGGCGGGGTGGAGAGCCTCACCTCCTACGCCGGCTGCTTCACCCCCTACCGCTGCGCCGGGGCGGAGGAGATCGCCGCGCAGTTCCAGGCCCCCGGGGACCTGTGGACCCCCTTCTCCGCCCTGCCGGTGGTGCTGATCTACAACACAAAGCTCCTGTCCGAGGGGGCTCTCACCGGCTGGGAGGACCTGCTCTCCCCCCGCTATCGGGGGCGCATCGCCTTCGCCGACCCGTCGGTGTCCGGCTCCAGCTTCACCGCCCTGGTGACCCTGCTCTGCGCGGTGGAGGGAGAGAACGAGGAGGTGATCCGCCTCTTTGCCCAGAACCTGGGGGGCCGGCAGCTCCAGGGCTCCGGGGATGTGGTGGCCTCGGTGGCCGGGGGCACGGATCTGGTGGGGATCACGCTGGAGGAGACCGCCCTGAAGGGGCTGGCCGCGGGGTACGACATCGCCCTGGTCTATCCCGCCGACGGCACCAGTTGCGTTCCCGACGCCAGCGCCCTCATCAAAGGCGCGCCCCACGAGGACAACGCCAGGCTGTTTCTGGACTTCACTGTCAGCGCCGAGGTACAGCGGCTGCTGGCCGGGGCGTTTTTCCGCCGCTCCGTCCGGGAGGACGTGCCCGCGGCGGAGGCCATGCCCCCCCTGGCCGACCTGCCGGCGGCGGCGTATGACGTGGCCTGGGCCAGCGGGCACCGGGAGAGCGTTCTGATGACCTGGGCCTTCTATCTGGGCGGGGAGGAGGAGGTATGAGACGGGCGTTCCCCTTTCGCCGCCGGCTGTTCGCGGCCTTTTTGATCGCCTCTCTGGTGCCTCTTCTCATCTGCTCGGCCATGCTGCTGCAAATTTTCCGCCTGCGCCTGGTCCGGGAGGCCCGGCAGGAGATGGCGGAGCAGCTGGACTCTGTCAGTCTCTCCATGGACGCGGCCTTTGCCGCCCTGGAGGAGGCGGCGGATCGGCTGCGGGAAAGCCCCCTGCTCTCCCTGGCCCTGTCCGGCCAGGGGACGGAGGACACCGCGGTCTACAGGGAGCTCTTCGCCGCCACGGATCTGGCCCGGGACTACGCCAGCTTCGACCTCTACGACCTCACAGGCCGCTGGCGCTACTCCACCCGGCAGGCCCCCCGGGAGGCTTATCTGCCCACGGACTGGGGCGTCCTCTCCGCCGCCGGATCCGGGGCGTCTCTGCGCTTCACCGCCTGTGAGGACGCCGCCGACACCGCCTCCCCCCTGCTCCAGGCCGCCGTCCTTCTCACCGACAGCGCCGGGCAGCCGGCGGGATACGCCGTACTCAGCCTCTACCACTCCCATCTCCGGGACCTTCTGGAGGGAAAGTACGGCGTGCAGGACGATCTGATCCTCCTCAGCCGGTACTGGCGGCCGGTGTACTGTGTTCAGCCCTCCCTGGCCTCCGCCCTGGCCCCCGTGCTCCGGGACCGCCTGCTGGCCGGGGCGGAGCTGGGCGGCAGGGCGGACCCCTTCCTCTACGCCGTGGTCCGCCACGAGGCCAGCGGGCTGTACCTGGTGCTTCAGCGGCCCCAGGTGTTCACCGCGGAGACCATGCGCCTGCTCTACACCGTCAGCCTCACCTGCGCGGTGTGCTGCATCGCGGTGTCCGTCGCCATGAGTCTCAAGCTCAGCCGGCAGCTGTCCCGGCCCATTGAGCGCCTCCATCGGGGCTTCGGCGCGGTGGAGCGCAACGACCTCAGCGTCCAGGTCAGCGCCGAGGGCCGGGATGAGCTGGCGGAGCTGGCCCAGCGGTTTAACGACATGGTGGCCTCCCTGCGCCAGAATCAGGAGGCCCTGGTAGAAAATCAGCGGGAGCTGAACGCCGCCCAGATTCGGATGCTCCAGGCCCAGCTCAACCCCCACTTCCTCTGCAACACACTGGACACCATGAAATGGATCAGCAAGATCAACAAGGTCCCCGAGGTGGCCCTGATGTCCACCGACCTGGCGGACATCCTGCGCTTCGCCATCTCCCCGGCGGAGTTTGTGCCCCTGCGCCGGGAGGCGGAGATTTTGCAGCGCTACATAGAGATTCAGAGAATCCGCATGTCCGACGCCTTCACCTTCTCGCTGTCGCTACCGCCGGATCTTGCGGACTGTCTGGTGCCCAAAATGATGATTCAGCCCCTGGTGGAAAACGCCATTCTCCACGGCCTGGAGAAGGTCCGCGCCGGGGAGATCAGCGTGGAGGTCCGGGAGGCGGCGGGGATGCTGCGCGTCACCGTCCTTGACAACGGCCGGGGCCTGCCGGAGGACATGGATTTGAGCCCCGGCAGAGAGCATGTGGGGCTCTGCAATGTGGACACCATTCTGCGCAAGCACTACGGCGGCGGAGCCGGTCTGGAGCTGCGCAACCGTCCCGAGGGCGGGGCCGCGGTGACTGCGGTGCTGCCGGTGCGGAGAGAGGAGGAGACAGAATGCTGAAGGTTCTGGTCGTGGAGGACGAGGAGATGATCCGCAGGGGAATTGTCCTGGCGGTAGACTGGGCGGCGCTGGACTGCGTGGTGGTGGGGGAGGCCTCCAACGGTCTGGAGGCGCTGGAGGCGGTGGAGCGCCTGCGCCCCAGCCTGATTATCACGGATCTCAAGATGCCCTGCATGGACGGGCTGGAGATGCTCCGCCGCCTCCGTGAGCAGGGGAACCCCGTCCACGTGATTATCCTCACCGCCTACGACAGCTTTACCTACGCCCAGAGCGCCCTGCGCCTGGGGGCGGTGGATTTTCTGGTCAAGCCCTTTCACGACGGAGATCTGGAGCAGGCTGTGACAGCCCTGCACCGGCGGATGGGGTCCGCCGGCGGCGAGGGTGTTCTCGCCCTGCCGGAGCTGCGCAAGGGGGACCGGAGCAAATACGTGCTGGAGGCCATGGACTTCATCGGCGCACACTACAGCGACCCCAATATCTCGATCAGTCTGATTGCCCAGCACCTGGGAATCAGCGAGGGGCACCTGAGTCACCTCTTTAAAAAGGAGACGGACTACACGCTGCTGAACTATCTGACCCGCTACCGTATCCACAAGGCTATGGAGCTGCTGAAGGACTGCCGGGTGAAGATTTACGAGGTGGCCGAGCAGGTGGGCTATCGGGACATCACCTACTTCTCCGCCACCTTTAAAAAACTGGTCGGGGTATCGCCGTCGGAGTACCAGGACACCAGCCGGTAGCGGGCGCTTGCGCGGCGCACGGCGGCATCTTCCGCGCAGACGCCGGACGCGGCCCTCTCCCCTTGTCAACCGATGGTACAGATTTTAAGCAAAGGACGGCAAACAAGCTATGATCCGACTGATTGCCAGCGACATCGACGGCACTCTGCTGCAAAATAAAGCCAAAACGATTCCAGAGGAGATCTTCCGCCACATCCGCCGCCTGCGGCAGAGGGGCGTTCTCTTCTGTCCCGCCAGCGGACGGCAGTACACCAGCCTCCGGCGGCTGTTCGCGCCGGTGGCCGACGAGATCCCCTTCCTCTGTGAAAACGGCGCTATTGTCTACGGCGTGGGAAACCCGGGGGCCGTCCTCTCCAAAACCGCCATGGACCGGGCGGCGGCCCTGGCGCTCAGCCGGGATATCTGCGCCCATCCCGACTTTGAGGTGCTGCTCTCCGGGGCCAATACCAGCTATCTGCTGCCCAAGGGAGATGTGATTCTCCCCCTGGTCCGGGATCGGACGGGCAACAACACTGTGTGCCTCGCCCGTCTGGAGGAGGTCCCGGAGGATATTCTGAAGGTCTCCTGCTTCTCCCCCAAGGGCGCCGCGCTGGCGGAGGAGGTCCTCCTCCCCCGGCACGGCGGCGCTCCCTTCCAGGCCGCGGTGGCCGGGGACACCTGGCTGGACTTTACCGTGGCCGACAAGGGCACCGGGCTTGTGGGGCTCTGCCGAAGTCTCGGCATCGCGCTGGAGGATGTGATGGCCTTCGGCGACAACTACAACGACCTGCCCATGCTGGACATCGTGGGACACCCCTACCTGATGGAGAACGCGGCCCAGGCGCTGCACCCCCTGATCCCCCGGCACTGCCGCCGGGTGGCGGATATACTGGAGACGCTGTAAGCAGAGAGGAGACGGACATGGAGATCATTATCGACTTTACACCCGACCGGCCCGATATTGAGGATATGTGCCCGGAGGCGCTGCGCCGGTACCGGCAGGAGATTGAGGAGCAGATCGCCGACCTGGATGAGCGGGAGCCGGAGGACATGGACAGCGAGGCGTACGACGCCTGGGCCGACCGGCACGAGGCGCTGGAGGACATCCGGGACGAGATCAAGGAGCGGCTGGAGGAGCTGGGAGAATGATGGAGTTTTCTTACTGCAAGCTGGAAATTTTTGTGCCGGAGAGCCACCTGGAGGCCATTCAGCGGGCCTTGCAGGCGGTGGACGCGGGGCACATCGGGCGGTACGACTGCTGTATGAGCTACCACCCGGTCACCGGGTGCTGGCGGCCTCTGGAGGGGGCGGCGCCCTATCTGGGGAGCGTGGGGGAGATCAGCGCCGAGCCGGAGCTGAAGGTGGAGGTCACCTGCCCCGCGGAGCGGGCGGCGGAGACCGTGGCGGCGGTGAAGGCGGCGCACCCCTACGAGGAGCCGGTGGTGAATGTGATTCCCTTGTGGCAGATTGGGATCTGATTTGAATAGAACAACAGCAGCCCCCCCGCAGATTGTGGGGGGCTGCTGTTGTCTATCGGTCAGGGGGCGGCGAAGTAGTCCGCTTTTTCATCCAGGCGGTCTAAAAACTCCTCCAGGGAGGCCGCGATTTTGCGGCTGGGGGAGAGGTAGTAGACCGCCCCGTCGGTGAGGCCCAGGTAGATGAGGCTGTCCTCGTCGCCATAGTCGCAGAGGGCCAGGAGGGCGTGGTTCTCCAGATTCTCCCAAGCGCGGTCGCGGAAGGTTATCCACAGGTCCTCCGCGCCCTCGTCCTCCGGCTCGAAGTACAGCTCCAGCAGCTCGCCGGGGGAGAAGATGCGGTAGCGCCCCCTCTTCCGCCGCTCTCTGGCGCAGAGGAAGCCGATGCCCAGCTCCCGGTAGAAGGCCAGAAGGACCTCCGGCAGGGTGATCTCCAGCTCCTCCTCCAGCGCCCGGATGTTTTCCCGCTCCTCTGCGAGATCCAGGGCCTTGAAGTAGTGGCGATCTTTCGTCCCGCGCAGTCCCTCCCAGTCGGGGTGGACGTACCGGTTCCACTTTTCAAAGGCCATGAGGCCATCTCCTCTCTGCACTCTACTCCTCGTCCCATGGGGCGTCGTCCTCGCCGGCGGCGGATTCCACGCTCTCGCCGCCCCGCTTCATTTGCAGCTCCTGCCACTGGGCCTTGGTAATCAGCACCTGGCGGGGCTTGCTGCCCTCGAAGGGACCCACGATGCCCTGCTCCTCCATCTGGTCCACCAGACGGGCGGCCCGGGAGTAGCCCAGCTTTAAGCGCCGCTGGAGCATGGACACCGAGGCCATCCCCGTCTCCAGCACCACGTCCACGGCGGCGGGAAAGAGGCCGTCGCTCTCCATCTCCTCCACGGCGGCGCTGGTGCTGCCGTCGTAGCGGTCCTTCTTGCCGCCCTTCTCCTTCTCGGCCATGGCCTCCTCGATCTTCTGCATGACCTCGTCGGAGTACTCCGCCTCGCCGGACTGCTTGACGAAGGCCACCACCCGGTCGATCTCCTCCGGGGTGATGAAGCAGCCCTGAACACGGCGGGGCTTCCCCTCGCCCAGGGGGGCGTAGAGCATGTCGCCCCGGCCCACCAGCTTCTCCGCGCCGGGGTTGTCCAGGATGATCCGGGACTCTAAGCTGGAGGCCACGGCGAAGGCGATGCGGCTGGGGATGTTGGCCTTCATGAGGCCGGTAATCACGTCGGCGGAGGGCCGCTGGGTGGCGATGACCAGGTGGATGCCCGCGGCGCGGCCCATCTGGGCCACCCGGCAGATGCTCTCCTCCACCTCCTTGGCGGCCACCAGCATCAGGTCCGCCAGCTCGTCGATGACCACCACCACGGTGGCCATCTTCTGCATGTCCTCCCGCTGCTCGGCGATGGCGTTAAACTCCTCTAACTTCTTCACGCCCATCTCCGAGAAGGTCTTGTAGCGCTTCATCATCTCAAACACCGCCCACTGGAGGGCTCCGGCGGCCTTCTTGGGGTCGGTGACCACGGGAATCAGCAGGTGGGGGATGCCGTTGTAGGGGGCCAGCTCCACCATCTTGGGGTCCACCATGATGAAGCGGACCTCCTCCGGTGTGGACTTGTAGAGGAGGGAGATGATGAGGCTGTTGGTGCACACGGACTTGCCCGAGCCGGTGGTGCCGGCGATGAGCACGTGGGGCAGTCTCGCGATGTCCCCCACGATGTCCGCGTTGGCGATGTCCCGGCCCACGGCAAAGGCCACGGCGCTCTTGTGGCCGGCGAAGGTCCGGCTCTCGATCACGTCCCGGATCAGCACCGGGGACACGTGGCGGTTGGGCACCTCGATGCCCACCACGGCGATCTTGTCCGGCACCGGGGCAATACGCACGCCGCTGGCCCCCAGGGCCAGGGCGATGTCGTCGGAGAGGTTGGTGATCTTGCTCAGCTTCACCCCCTGCTCCAGGATGAACTCGTACCGGGTCACCGAGGGGCCCCGAATCACGTCGCCGGGGACGGCGTCCACGCCGAAGCTCACCAGGGTGTCGGCAAGCCTCTGGGCGTTGGTGCGCAGCTCCGCCCCGGCCTCGGCGGGGTTGCCCCCGGCGCTCTGGTTCAAGAGGGTGATGGGGGGGTAGCGGTACTCCCCCTCGGCGGCGGTGATGGCGCTGTCCAGGGCGGCGGAGACCTCCGCCGCCGCGTCCTCCATCTCCCGCTTCTCCCACCTGCGGGAGGGGGCGGGGGACGAGAGGCCCTGGACGCTCTCCTCCCGGACGGACGCCGGGGTCTCCCGGACCGTCGGAGTGGCCTCCCGGTCCTCCGGGAGGCGGGCGCCGGGGAAGTTG
The DNA here is from genome assembly GCA_947383645.1 of uncultured Clostridia bacterium. GTDB lineage: Bacteria > Bacillota > Clostridia > Oscillospirales > Oscillospiraceae > CAJFPI01. Next base: position 9,615 of record CANDEH010000088.1, read on the forward strand.
ATGATCTTTCGCGGCGACGGCGGGGGCACGTTCTCCTCGCTCCGGACCGGGGGTACAGGTTCCGGCGGAGAAACGGGAGGTTCCACCGGGGCGGCGGCCGCCGCTCTGGCCTCATAGGACACCGCGGGGCTGGAGAGACCGGCGGGCTCCCGGCGCTCCGACAGGCCGGTGCGCTCCCCGGAGGCGGTCTGGACCCCCCGGCGGGGCAGCTGGCTCACATCCTCCACAAAGGGGGAGTCCACGCTCTCCGCTTCGCTGGCTGCGGGATGGATCCCCTCCCGCAGCACCTGGTCCGGGGTCCGCTGGTCCTTGGACTTCTGGCGGAAGAAGCCGCTGAGAATCCCCGGGCGCTTCTCCCGGACGGCCTCCTCGTCGTCCAGGGGAATATCGATAGCGGGGCGGGACGGGGCGGCGGAGGCGACAGGACGGGCGGCCTGGGCCAGGGCGCGCTTGGGCGGCGGGGCGGGGCGGGCGGGGGGCTCGTCGTAGTCCTCCTCCTCGTACTCGATGCGCTC
>CANDEH010000089.1 GCA_947383645.1 uncultured Clostridia bacterium
GAAATCGCAAGCTGAAAAGCGTCACCCCCGACCATCTGCAAGCCTACATCGACCTTCTCAGCTTCGGCGGGACAAACCCGGACGGGACAGCGGCAAAGGCGCTGAGTAAAGGGTACTTACGGCAGTATTCGGCAGTCCTGCAAGGGGCGTTCCGCTTTGCGGTGTTCCCCAAGCGGCTCATCAGCTTCAACCCCATGCAGTATGTGGTCTGGCGGGGGAAGAAAGAGGAATACGAGCTGTTCTCCCAGGAGGACGGGGACGCCCCGGCTGTGCCCACCCTTACCTATGAACAGTTCCAGGCGTTGGAGAACTTTCTGAAAAAGAAAGACAACCCGGCCCTGCTGCCCATTCAGATTGCCTACTACACCGGGCTTCGCATTGGCGAGGTCTGCGCCCTCACCTGGCAGGATGTCAACCTGGACGAGCAGTATCTCACCGTGCGGCGCAGCATCCGCTACAACGGGGCGAGGCACAAGACGGAGATTGGGGCCACCAAGCGGAAGAAAGTCCGTACTGTGGACTTCTGCGACACGCTGGCGGCGATCCTGCGGAGGGCCAAAAAGGAGCAGATTGGGAACCGCCTGCGCTATGGGGAGCTTTACAGCCTGAACTACTGCACCGAGGTCAGGGAGAAAGACCGGGCCTATTATGAGGTCTACACCCTGCCCAGGACGGCGGAGGTGCCGGAGGGGTATAGGGAGCTGTCCTTTGTCTGTCTCCGGCCTGACGGGGCCATTGAAACGCCGAGTACGGTGAGTATCATGTGCCGTCAGGCAAAGAAGAAAGTGCCGGGGCTGGAGGATTTTCATTTCCATATGCTCAGGCACACGTTCACCAGCAACCTCCTGTCCAACGGGGCGGCTCCCAAGGACGTGCAGGAGTTGCTGGGCCACGCTGACGTTAGTACCACGATGAACATTTACGCCCACGCCACGAGGGAGGCCAAGCGTACCTCCGCCCGACTGCTGGATAAGGTAGTCTGCGGGGAGTAAAAAGTTTCCCTTGTTTCAGCCCATAAGGGCAAAAACAAGGGAAATTACATAAGGCTTGAACATTTAATCAGCGGAAAGCCTTGATATATCAGGGTTCTAAGAGGATTTGACGGATAAAAAGGAATTGATTGAACAGTTTATCAGCCAAGTCAATGCGGAAAGTTCCGTCCAAGGCGATTGGCGGCGGTATGTCTCGGAGCAGGAAGAATCTGACTTGGCAGAAATTATAGCAGCTGAAAAGCTCAAGCCGGAGGAAACAAAGAAATTCATGGAAAATGCGTTCCGTGACGGGGCTATTAAAACCACTGGCACCGATATTGATAAGCTGATGCCGCCGGTTTCCCGCTTCGGTGGGGGAAACCGCGCAAAGAAGAAACAGGGTGTTGTCGAAAAATTCAAAGTGTTTTTTGAGAAATACTTTGGGCTCGGTATCGTAGATTTCTCAGATTAATAACTGGATTTGCGTATAAAGATGGCATAGTTATTGGGAGTGATGATATGAAGATAATAGACTCTGTAACCATCAGATATTTCCGTTCAGTATATACACTAACACTTTTTCCTTGTAAGGATATGACAGTAATTGCAGGAAAGAATGATGTAGGCAAGTCAAATATTTTAAAAGCTCTAAATTTGTTCTTTTCTCAACAATCTGACTATCTTCATAACTTTGACTTCTTTGAGGATTATTCGCTGAGCAGGCGAGAAGAAGTGAGAAAAGACACTGTGCGCGGCCAGCAGTTTATTTCTATTTCAGTTCGTTTTTTGCGGGGGAATCGAATGCCAAACTCCTTGCCCCCCAGTTTTACTGTAACAAAAAGGTGGGATATGCATTCTCCCGAATGTAAAGTTTCGACTGATGTACAAGTTTTTATGAAATCCTATGCAGAAAGGAATGGAATCAAGTATTCTGAACGTATAACCAATATATCACTCAGTACATTTTTAAATAAAATCAGGTTCATTTATGTTCCTGCTATTAAAGATGAGCGAGTATTTAGAGAGACGCTAAACATTTTGCAACAAAGCTTATTTGATTCAAAAAAACAAGCAAATATTGGATACACCAATTGGCGAGGCAAATAAGGCAGTTCAAAATATAGTTGGAGAACTCCAAACAGATTTTGAAACAGCAACGGGTATTACTAATTTTGTTGAACTTCCGACTACGTTAAATTATGCAAATAGCCTGCTTCAAATCAATACACCAATAATTGGCGGATCTGTCCCCCTTGAAAAACACGGTGACGGGATTCGGACTCATTACATTCCAAAAATACTCAATTATGTAGCAAAAAGGTCTAGATTAATTTACATATGGGGATTTGAAGAACCCGAGAATTCTTATGAATATAGGCGTTGCATCCAAGTCGCCAATGAGTTTAACACACAATACTGTAAAAGTAGCCAAATATTCATTACGAGTCATTCTCCTGCATTTATTGGCGATGAATCAGACAAAAAGACTATAATACGAGTTGGTAATAATGGTGGGAGAACTGTCTTACTTTCAGATGAAAACCCTCTAGATGAGGAACTTGGGTATATTGAACTCTATCGAGAATTTATTGACCAGGTTAAGGCTTTGCAACTAAGTATTACAAAACAAGAAGCAGAAATTAAGCAGTTAACAAATTTACTTCAAAGCAGTCAGACGCCCGTGATATTAACAGAAGGAAAAACCGATACTTCATTACTTAAATTAGCAATAAAAAAGCTTAACCTCGAGGCATTTAAATCATGGGAAATTCGACCGATTCAAGCCGATGGCACTTCAAATAATGAAACACTATTGAAATACTTATTGGCTCTTAGAGATAATATGCATTTGCCTGCACCTGTAATTGGGATGTTTGACCGTGATACCAACATTGGCGTGGATCTCAATGGTACTAAAACTGATATTCGTACAAAAGAATTCGTTAAGCTTGCGCACAAATTATATGCATTTGCAATACCTGTTCCACATGGGCGGCAAGAAACTGACCAGATATCTATTGAACATTATTTTACTGATACAGAAATAAAGACCGAATATAACGGGAAACGGCTTTTTATGGGAAATGAGTTTTATCCAACGGGAGTGTTTATTGGTGACGAAGAACTCTATTATAAAGGAGCAGCAACCGTTGCAGGGACAATCAAAATTATTGAACATGAATCAAAAAAATATGTGACAAAAGTAGATGGGACTGGCGATTATAGTATATCAAAGGCCTTTTTTGTTCAATACATTGAAGAAGGGTTAAATGGATTCGCTCATTTCTCTTTTGCTGAATTCTCAAAAATCTTTGACACCTTGAAAAAAATTGTAGACGACTACGAGGCTGAAGTGCGGAAAGGTTAGTGAATCATTGCTTATACCTACAAAAAGGGCAGCAATCTTAATGACTGCTGCCCTTTTTCTGCTCTGAACGGTTATTACGTTGTTGCCCTTGTGCGGGGTAGCCCTTGGCCGTCCGGGCCTTTTTGTTGGAGTGGAAACTTTTCCTTTTCCTTCCCTCTGATTTGTGCTATACTAATGCCACACTTTGCAGAAAATAACGACACATTCGAGGAAAAACGCCATGCAATACCTCACACACAGCGCCGCCGAAACTGAGGCGCTGGGCCGGCGGCTGGCGGCGGTGCTCCGCAGCGGCGACGTGGTGGCCTACCGGGGGGACCTGGGGGCGGGCAAGACCGCCTTCACCCGGGGGCTGGCCCGGGGACTGGGGTCCCAGGCCCGGGTCTCCAGCCCCACCTTCACCATCGTCAACGAGTACGACGGCCCCCTGCCCCTGTTCCACTTCGATCTCTACCGCCTCTCCGACGCCGGGGAGCTCTTCGACATCGGCTGGGAGGACTACCTCTCCCGGCCCGGCGTCTGCGCCGTGGAGTGGAGCGAGCGGGCGGAGGAGGCCCTGCCGCCGGGGACCATTGTCGTCACCATTGAGCGCCACCCCTCCCGGGAGGACTGGCGTGCCGTCACCGTGGAGGGGAGGGACCTATGAACATTTTAGCCATCGAGAGCTCCGCCCGCTCCGCCTCCTGCGCGGTGCTCCGGGACGGGGAGCTGCTCTGCCGGGCGGACCAGGCCACCGGCCTCACCCACAGCCGGACCTTGATGCCCATGGTGGCGTCCATGCTGGAGAACGCTGAGCTGAAGCCGGAGGACATGGACGTGTTCGCTGTGGCCGCCGGGCCCGGCTCCTTCACGGGCCTCCGCATCGGCGTGGCGGCGGTCAAGGGCCTTGGGTGGGCGCTGGAGAAGCCCTGCGCGGCGGTGTCCACGCTGGAGGCCATGGCCGCGCCTCTGGCCCACCTGGACGCGGTGGTGATCTGCGCCATGGACGCCCGGCGGAATCAGATCTACAACGCCCTCTTCCGCACCCAGGGCGGGCGCTGGGTGCGGAAGGCCCCGGACCGGGCCATCGCGCTGGAGGAGCTGGCGGCGGAGCTGAAGGGGCCGTATCGCACGCCCCCCGGCTTTCCGCAGATTGTGGTGGGGGACGGGGCGGCGCTGTGCCGGGACTATCTCATCTCCCAGGGCATCGCCTGCGAGCTGGCCCCCCGGCATCTGCGGCTCCAGAGCGCCGTGGGGGTAGCGATGGCCGCCTGGCCCATGGTCCAGGCGGGGCAGGTCTGCACCGCCCAGGCGCTGCGGCCGGCCTACCTGCGATTGTCCCAGGCGGAGCGGGAGCGGCTGGAGCGGGAACAGGGAAAAGGAGGAGACATATGAGTCTGCATGTTGTCAACCACCCGCTGCTCAGCCACAAGCTGACCATCTTGCGGGACAAGCGCACCTCCAGCAGGGAGTTTCGGGAGCTGGTGGGGGAGATCGGAATGCTCCTCACCTACGAGGTCACAAGGGACCTGCCCCTGACCACCCGGGAGATCGAGACGCCTCTCTGTCCCATGACCGCCCCCACCCTGGCGGGGAAGAAGCTGGTGGTGGTGCCCATCCTCCGGGCGGGGCTGGGTCTGGTGGAGGGGGTGCTGCGTCTGGTGCCCTCGGCCCGGGTGGGCCACATCGGCCTCTGCCGGAACGAGGAGACGCTGGAGCCGGAGAAATACTTCTATAAGATGCCCCCGGACGTGGCGCAGCGGGATGTGCTCATCGTGGACCCCATGCTGGCCACCGGCGGCAGCGCCTGCGCCGCCATCGCCTGCATGAGGGAGGCCGGCTGCCGGAATATCAAGCTGATGGTGCTGGTGGCGGCCCCGGTGGGGGCGGCCAGGGTGGAGCGGGAGCACCCGGAGGTCCCCGTCTACTGCGCCGCTCTGGACGACCACCTGAACGAGCGTGGATACATCGTGCCGGGCCTGGGCGACGCCGGGGATCGGATCTTCGGCACACTGTAGGGCGATTGTCCAAAAATTTGCGCCACAGGTGAATCTGCTAACAGCTCCATTTTACGGTATCGCCCCTGTTTGGGGCAAAGCGGAAGACAAAATTTTTCTCCCGGCAAAAAGCTGGAACTCCTCGAAACCACACAATCGTTTCCTTGCAGTAACTGCCCAGTCGTTACTTTCAGGTGTCTATACCACAATATTGTGCGTACTTCACAGCCCTCAAAAGGTCTGCTATGATACAGACAACGAAGAGAAACACCCCGGCGTTCAAATCAAAACCTGTGTCAGTCCTGCCGGAGATTTCCAGGCGGAAGGCGAGTGCACCGGGGAATACATCCCGGGCGGCGAGGAGCTGACCTTGAACGACAGGGGCGAGAGCATCATCAGCTACGCCGACTATGCCATCGCCATGGTGGACGAGATCGTGGACGGGAGCCATATTCAGGAGCGCATTTCCGTAGTGCGCAGGTAAATCGAAAAAGCACAGGGCCGCCCCGTGTGACGCGGGACGGCTTTGTGTATTAAACAGTGCCGCACCTTGGTAAAATAGAGCGTGCGGCGCTTTTCCTTTTCCAAGAAAAAATCCCGCCGGTGAAACCTCCCCGGTCTCCCCGGTGACTGGATAGGTGAAGGGCCTTTCCCCGCCGGCGGTCCGGCGGAACCTATACAGAAAGGGAGTGTTTGCCATGGAGGACAGCGGAATCATCCAGTTATTCCTTCAGCGCAGCGGCGACGCGGTGGCCGCCCTCAGCGGCAAGTATGAGCGCTACTGCTACGCCATCGCCTACAACATCCTGGGCAGCGCCCAGGACGCGGAGGAGTGCGTCAATGACGCCTTTTTGGGCGTCTGGAACGCCATCCCGCCCCACCAGCCCCTGCGGCTCGGCGCCTTTGTGGGCAAGATCACAAGGCGGCTGGCCTTCAACCGCCGGCGGGCTGACCGGGCGGAGAAGCGGGGCGGCGGGGTCCTGCCCCTCATCCTGGAGGAGCTGGCGGAGTGTGCCGCCCAGACGCCCAGCGCCGCCCAGGCGGTGGAGGATCAGGAGCTGGAGCGGTCCATTAACGCCTTTCTCCACGCCCTGCCGGAGCGGGACTGCAACGTCTTTCTCCGCCGCTACTGGTACGCCGAACCCCTTCAGGACATCGCCAGGCGCTACGGCCTGAAGGAGAACACGGTGAAGACCAGTCTCTACCGCACCCGTCAAAAGCTGAAGCTGCACCTTGAGAAGGAGGGCATCCTGTTATGAGCATGAAGAAGAATGAGCGGCTGTTTCTGGCTCTCGGCGCCGCCGGCGAGGACCTGCTCCAGCGCAGCGAGGAGGCCGGAAAGCGCCGCCGTGGACTGTGGACCGGCGTCCTGGCCGCCGCGGCCTGTCTGGCCCTGATCCTCACCGCCCTGCTCCCCCGGCTCGCCGGCGGGGACGCCGGCGTGGCGCCGCCTCCGGACAACGGCCCCGGCGATCCCCCCACGGCGGTCGTCCCGCCGGACCGGACGCTGCCCACGGACCCCGACGTCTCCCTGGCCCCCCAGAGCCCGGAGGCGGTGTTCCACTTCCTCCAGTACACCGGCGAGGCGGAAGTCCCCGGCTTCACCATCTATATCAACGAGGAGCTCTATACCCTCTCGGAGCAGGACGGGCGCTATGTGGTCCGGCCTCTGACCCCGGTGGAGATTCCCGGCGTGGAGCTGTCCCCCTGCGAGATGTGGATCGACCACCGGGGGGATCTGTCCCTGGACGAGGCCAAGGCCGCCCTGCCGGAGAGCTGGCGGGAGCACTACCCGGAGCTCTCCGGCTGGGAGGACAGTCCCCTCACCGGGGGGCCCCGGCTCTATGGCTGGAACGGCACCGACTGGGATTCGGACTATATGGAGGCCTTCCTCTTTGAGGACGGAGAGGGGGGCGTCTACGTCCTCACCTTTACCTGCTTCACGGAGGCGGTGGAGGGCCACGGCGCCCGGTTTACGGACATGATCCGCACCTTCCGTCCGGTGCGTCGGGGCGTCCCCGCCTGGCTGACGGAGCTGGACGCCGCCGCCCAAGCCGTCACCCGGGCAGTCCTCACGAACAACCCCGCCGCCGCCCAGGGATACGCGGCTGAGGGCGCAGACCTGGACGGCTACGGCGAGGACGCCTCCCCCTACGTCAGCGTGACGGCCTTCCACTACACCGTGGACGACGTGCAGGCCCCCAGTACCGCCGTCGTCTCTGTCCAGTGCCGCACGGACCTTGAGGAGAGCTACGACTTCCTCACCATCCAGATGCAGTACCAGGACGGTCAATGGAAAGCCCTCTGGAGCGGTATTGAGAAATAGCGACAGGAGCGCGGGAGCAAAGGGCTCCCGCGCTCCTGTATAGTCAAATCGATTGAAAAAGAGTAAGAAGCCGTACCAATAGCTGAAGTATTCGGATTTGCCGGCTGAAATTGCCGCAGACAAGGCAAAAATGCAGAAATACTCTGTATATTTCAAAATTTTTTAACGCGGTCTGCGGTGATTTCAGACGCAAAGCCCCATGCTGAGGGTATTGGTACGGCTTCTAACGTTCGGCGGATAAAATTAGCCGCAACTACGTCGCACCCGCAAGGGGTACGCCTCATCCGCAAGACAACAGAGCCGCCAACGGCTGGGCGGTCGGCCTTGACGGGTGTCAGCCCGCCTGCATTCTCCGCCTTGCTGGGCAAATTCTCCCTCGCCTCCTTTTTACTCTTTCTCAGCCGCGTTGACTGTATGTATTCCCTCACTGTGCCCCGCAGATCGTCTCCGCTGTCCGGCAGCTGTCAGCCACGGTCAGGGCCACCCCCGCCGCCATCACCGGCAAAGCCGAGAAAAACGCGGCGTTCGGCATCTGCCGGAACACCGCCAGCGACAGCAGGGCGCTGAGAAACGGCGCTGCCGCATAGCAGGCCCCTGTCCTGGCCGCGCCCAGATCCCACTGGGCCCGCACATAGCAGAGGATACTCAGCCCATAGGCAAAAAAGCCCAGCACCAGCGCCGCCCCGGCCAGCCCCGCCGGCGGCAGCGGCTCCCCGGAAATCAGCGCGATCACCAGCGATCCCAGGCCCGCGCCCACTCCCTTCACCACCACAACCCGCAGTGGGTCACCGGAGGAGAGCATCCGGGTACAGTTGTTCTCCAGCCCCCAGCAGAGGCTGGCCAGCAGGATCAGCGGCGACCCGGCGGAGAAAGTCAGACTGGAGATGTCCTCAAAGGACAGCATCGCGCAGGCCGCCGTCACCAGGGCGATGGCCCGCCAGAGCCGGGGGGAGATCGGCTCTCCGAACATCGCCATGGCAATCACCGCCGTGGCGGCAAGCTCAAAATTATTCAGCAGCGCCGTGTGGGCCGCCGAGGCGGTGCGCAGCCCCATCATCAGACAGATGGGCGCGGCGATGTCCAGCAGCACCATCCCCGCCACGTACCGCCGCTTTCCCACAAGGGGCTCCGGCCTCTGCCTGCGGAGCAGACCCGCCGCCCCCATGCCCAAACCCGCCCCCAGGTACAGCAGCGCCGCCATCATGGTCGGCGCCACCGCCGAGAGCAACAGCTTGGAAAACGGTGCATTCAGCGCATAGAGCGCCGCCGCCAGCAGCGCCAGCAGGACAGCCCGTCTCTTGTCCCCTGTCATGAAAACGCGCCTCCTCCCCATATTCCCCTATGGGGGATATGGGGATTATATCACTGTTTGCAACGGATTGCAATATATATTGGTATAGGGGATATAAGAGATATCCGGGGTAATTGCCTCCGCCTCATAGCTGCTCTTGTACAGGACCTCCGCGCCGGCAGAAACCGTATCGGCCGTGGCCTTCACAGGTGTCTTTTCCATTTTTTTACATCCCCTTTGCGTACATAGAAATGATGTCGTTTACCACCTTGTTCTGCTGTGCAGACGCTTTACCCAGTTGTTCGGCCAGGGTCTCCCCCGCGCTTTTGGGTTGGCCACCTCCGCCGCCTACAGGCCGGGTGTCAAAGGCGGGGGCGGGCCTGTCCGGGGCAGACGCCTCTGGATCCACCTCTCTCTATTCCTTAATGAAGTCGCCAAAGCCGGTCAGTTCGCCGTCTTTGACCTCCAACTTCTTCTTGACGGTGTCGGTAAATGCCCGCTTGCTGCTCTGGAACTGAATTTCAGCCCCTTCCCGGTAACGGCCCAGCTGATAGCGCCGGAGTAGTCCCGGTCGGCCAGCTTACCCTTGAGGTCGGCAGTGTCTGTGTCATACTTGGTCTGGAGATTGAACAACTGCTGCTGGACCGCAGCGATATCGCTATTGGCCTTTTTCAGCGTCTCCAGCTCCGTCTGGGTAGTGGCCAGTTTGCCGTTGGCCTCAGCCAGGGCCGTGTTTAACTTCGCCTCAGCGGTGTAGGTCTTTCGTTTTTCCTTGCCGATGTCGCTCTTGTTCTTATCAAGGATCTTTTTAATTGTGGTTCCTCAACACCCAGGTTCTTCAAAAACTCCCGTGTCATAGTTCTCCTTCACAGCTTCACTTTTTTCGCGTGGGCCGCGTCCACTGCTGCCCCGTAGCTTTGCGACTTCGGGCCGGTCAAGATTGTATAAAAGTCACTTTCACGGGTTTTACAAATAGTGTCAACGCCAATCAGCAATTGTAAGAAAACGCCGAAGAAATTTTGTAGT
>CANDEH010000090.1 GCA_947383645.1 uncultured Clostridia bacterium
CTGAGGCGCAGAGCGCAGCGCAATCCCCCTCAATCGAAATGAGAGGTCCCCGGCCTATGGCCGGGGACCTCTCATTTCGATTGAAATTATTTTGCCTTCTTCACTTCCATATTGTGCAGCCAGGTCACCAGCAGGGGGCAGAGGATGGCGGTGACGATGACGGCGCAGGTAACCTGCGCGGTGGCGGACTCGGCGATGGCCAACAGGCCGGTGTCGGCGGCGGCCACAGCGGCGGGAGTGGCAGCGGCGTTGCCGGCGGTGGTACCGATGGCGGCGCCCACCTCAGGGTGCTCGATGCCCAGAGCCTTCACGGGACGCAGGAGCTTATACACGGCATAGCCGGCGAGACCGGTAATCAGGGTGCAGACCACGCCCAGCAGGATGCCGGGGGCGCCGCCCACGATCAGGTTCTTCAGGTTCAGACCGGCGCCCAAGGGGAAGGCGAAGAAGGGGATCATCATAGTAGCGCCGGGGATGCAGAACTTGCGGATGTCCTCGTCCAGGTTGCCCAGAATGCAGCCCACCACGATGGGAATCACGCAGCCGATCAGGGTGTTGATGGGGATGTTGGCGATGCCGCTGGCGCCCAGGGCCACCATGGTGAAGAAGGGGCCGTCGTTGATGGACAGGATGGACACGGCGCCCACGTCTGTGGCGTCGCCGTACTCACCGGCCAGGGAGGCGTACAGGCCGCCGTTGGAGTTGGCGATGGCCGCCACGATGGCCAGCGGGGTCAGGCCCATGATGCCGGCGGGACCCCAGATGTTGCTGACCAGCAGACCCACGGCAATACCGATGAGCACCTTGACCAGGGTGATAATCACGCCCTTGGCCAGGGGCACGCCGGCGCGCTTGAAGTCGATGGTGGCGCCGTTGCAGAACAGGAACACCGCCAGGATGGGCATAGCGCCGGACTTCCACAGGTAAGTGGTGAAGGTACCGTCATACCAGGTCCACACCTGACCGAAGAAGGTGTTGACCACCGCGCCCAGCAGCAGGGGGACGACCATCAGGCCGCCGGGGATCTTCTTAACACTCTGTAAAATCTTCATACTCTCTTTCTCCCTAACTTATATGTATTTTGCCCGGGAGGGGTCTCCCCCTCCCGGAGCCCGCCTTGGGAAAAGCGGGGTCGCACGATGTGATACCGGGATCCTGGATCCTTCCCTTACAGCACGATAACCGCCACACCGTCGGGGATGACGGTGATCTTGGCGTCCTTCTTGCCCTTGGCGGCCAAAATCTCGTCGGCCTTGGCGATGGCCTCGTCCATGGAGTGGGCGGGGATCATGTGCAGATTCTTCACCACCTCGTCCTCGGCGTCGGAGATGTAGATCACGTCGGCCCGCTCCAGCAGGCGGACGAAGATCTGGGACTGCCACTGATCGGGGATGGTCTTCTCCTTGGGGGTGGCGCGGAACTGTGCCATCAGCTTCTCGTTGGAGGGCTCGTTCTTGAAGGTCTCATAGAACACCGGGGCGCCGTGTCCGTCGCTGGACTTGGCCACCATGATGATGACGCCGCCCTCGTTGACGGTGGCCTCGGCGGCGGTCATGCCCTTGACGGCCTGATAGATGTTCTGGTCCAGGGGGTAGCCGCCGTTGGTGGAGATGACGATGTCCGCGGGGATCTTGTCCACCTGGCAGTACTGGAGCAGGAAGTTCCGGCCGGCCACGTGGGCCCGGTCGCAGTCGCCGGAGACGGCGAAGAGGACCTCGTGGGAGGCGCTGACCACCACGTTGCAGATGAAGGCCAGATGGGCGGCCCGGGCGGCGTAGAGCATATCCTCATGGATGGGGTTGCCGTCGATGACGCCGGTGCGGGCATAGGGGCTGTCGATAAACTCAGCGTTGTGGTTGTAGCAGACGGTGGTGCGGCTGGCGATGCCGGGGAGGATGCTCTTGCGGCCGCCGGAGAAGCCGGCGAAGAAGTGGGGCTCAATGAAGCCCTCGGCCACCAGCAGGTCCGCCTCGTAGGCGATCTTGTTGATGATGAGCTCGCCGCCGGAGGGCAGCTTGCCCAGGTCCACCAGGTTGCTCTCGTCGGCGCAGTCGTGGACCACGATCTTCTCGGCCTTCACGATGTCCTCGCCGAACTTGTTCACCAACTCCTCCTTGGTGGTCTCCCGGTGGAGGCCGGTGGAGATGAGGATGGTGATGTCGGCGTCGGGGTTGCCCTTGCGGATCTCGGCCAGCATCTGGGGCATGATGATCTTGCTGGGCACGGGGCGGGTGTGGTCGCTGGCGATGATGACCACGTTCTTCTTGCCGATGACCATCTCGGAGAGCTTGGGCGTGCCGATGGGGTGCATCAGCGCGTCGTGGACCAGCTCCTCCTGGCTCTTGGCGGGCACGTACTCGGTCATCTTGGAGATGAGGGAGCCGTTGTAGCGCGCGTCGGGGATGCTGATCTCCATCTTTTCCTTCCCGTAGGGCAGTTGGATGTTCATAGTGATCGTTCCTCCTCTTTTCAATACTGTGTTGCCTGATTTCCTCTCCGCCGGCGGACAGGGACCCCCCGCCCCCCGGCACTTCTCTATTGCAGCGGCAGCCCCGGCGGACCGCCGTTAAGCAATCCTGCACGATTTCCCAACAAAATCTGCACATCGTCACCGTGCGGAAATGTCGGATTTGCTTCGCACATAAGAGCGAAATTAAAGTTCTTTTTGGATACTTTTTCCCTAAAGGGACGCATTCCACTAACATTTTGCTCCGCAAAATGAAGTGTCATTGCAGTCTTCCAAGAAAAAGTATCACTTCTCCTTCAGCTTGCGCAGGGCGAACAGGATCGCGTCCTCCTTGCCGAAGGCCCCGGCCTTGGTGACGGTCTTGAGCCCGTCCATCTCCCCGCCCACTAAGCGCATCATGGGCAATCCCACGGCGATCTCGGAGAGGATGGCGGAGCCGTCGGCCCTCAAAGCGGCCAGCACGCCCATGGCGGTGTCGCCGCCGGTGATGAAGGCCCCGGACACCCTGGCCCGGGCGAAGACGGCCTTGGCCATCTCCCCCATCATGGTCTGAACGTACTCGCTGACCTGGGCGGTCTCCATCCCCAGCTTGGCCCCCGCCTCACTGGAGAGGGCCAGCTCCGAGCGGTCATAGGTGGAGCTGGAGAGGAGGATGGTGTCCCTCCCCGCCTGCAGGCTCTCCACCACGGCGTCGATGTAGGGGGCGGTGGTCTCCTCCTTGGAGAGAATCTTATGTACCGGCACCTGCACCAGCTTCACGCCGGCGGCCTCGGCGGCCTTGATCTGGCCGTTGGTCACGGCGCTGACGCTGGCGGCGATGCCCAGGGCGGGATAGGTTCTGCTCTCCAGCTCCATGATGTTGTCCGCCATGGCCGCGGTGCCCACCCAGAGGGTCCGCTTCCCCATGGCCCGGGCGGCGGAGATGATCTTCTGGAGGTCGCTGTTGAGTTCCGCGTCAAAGGTGAAAAGACGGCAGCCGGTGAGATCGATCCTGTCCTCCCGGATCTCCTCGATGGAGACGTGGCGCACCTCCTCGGTGTAGACCCTGCGCAGGATATTGGCCAGATTGTCCTCCGTGACGGGCTTCTTGGGGTCCTTGGCCAGCTCGGTCTGGGTGATGGGCACCCCCTTGAGCATGTGGACGCCCTTCACAGTGGTCCTGTCCAGGTCCGGCAGGGCGGGGGCGAAGATCACCAGCTCGCTGCCGTAGGCCTCGTCCACCGCCTGCACCTCCTCGGCCACGTTGCCCCGGATGGTGGAGTCCACCTTCTTGATGACGTACTTGTAGACGGACAGGTCCACGTCCTTCACCGCGCCGGCGGTGACATCCCTGGCCTCCTCTCCGGTGAGGCCCCGGCTCTCGGTGTCGATGACCACGGAGCTGGCGCCGGCGGGCAGGGGATGGCCGGCGAACATCACGCTTGTGTCTAAGCCCCGGCGGCACATCTGCACGCCGGTGTCGTTGGAGCCGGTAAAGTCGTCTGCGACGATCAGATATCGGTTCAAAAGGAATCCCCCTTATTTTGGGTCTGTTGACAAAGTCGTCTGCCGGCGTCTGGCTTGTTGATTTTCCGCCATTTTGCCTCAAAATTCTCGGGAATACATCCAGTATTCCCGACGGTTTTTCAACAAACTGACGAAAAATCTTCTGCGCCATCCATCCGGCGCGATTTTGCCAACAGACCCATTTTTTTGTTTTTCTCTTCTCAATCCTATGCCGCCCGCTCTCCGCTCAGCCCACGAAAAAGCGGCCTCCACCGGCACCGGCCATCCGCCGGCACCGTGCAGAAATCCCGCCTCGCACACCGAGGTACAGAGCGAACATAAAATTCTTTTTGCCTGCTTTTCCCTAAAGGGAAAAAGCGGGTTACCGGTTCTCCGCCAGCTGAATGGCGTAGGAGATGGCGTTGCCCAAACTCAGCTCGTTGGCGTGGCCGCTGCCGGCGTGGCCGAAGCCGGTGCCGTGGTCCACGCTGGCCCGGATGATAGGCAGGCCCAACGTCACATTGACGCCGGCCACCGCCTCCCAGTGCTTCTCCTCCCTGTTGTAGACGAAGCCCTTCACCTTCAGGGGGATGTGCCCCTGGTCGTGATACATCACCACCACGATGTCGTACCAGCCGCCCAGGGCCTTGGAGAACACGGTGTCCGGGGGGGTGGGCTTCTTCTCGGGGATATTGATGCCCTCCGCCAGGGCCGCGTCGATGGCGGGCTGGATCTCCTCCACCTCCTCGGTGCCGAACATGCCGTTCTCGCCGCAGTGGGGGTTCAGCCCCGCCACGCCGATCTTGGGCGACTGGATGCCCAGGGCCTTGCAGGCGTTGTTGGCGATGTGGATGCAGTCTAAAACCCGGTCCTTCTTCACCCGGTCGCAGGCCTCCCGCAGGGACACGTGGGTGGACACGTGGACCACCCGCAGGTTCTCGTGGGCCAGCATCATGGTGTACTTGGAGGTCTTGGTGTAGTCGGCGTAGATCTCCGTGTGGCCGGAGTAGTGGTGGCCGGCCATGTTGATGGCCTCCTTGCTGAGGGCGTTGGTGACGGTGGCATCGATCTCCCCGGCCATGGCCAGCTCGATCACCTTCACCACATACTGGAAGGCCGCCTCGCCGCCCAGCCTGGTGGCGCCCAGGCCGAAGGGCTGGGGCACGCCGTCGATCTCCTTGTGGGGAATCTCCGAGGCGGGGACGATACCCATATCCAGCACATCGATGGTGCCGTACTCAAACTTCGCCTCAGCGGGGACTTTCACGCTGTGGAGCTGCAAAGAGATGCCGGAGACCTTTTTGGCAACCTCCAAAGCGTACTCCATGGAGCTGACATCGCCCACAACCAGAGGGCGGCAGCGCCGGTAGAGATCGGGGTCGTTCATGGCGCGGACGGTAATCTCCGGGCCGTTGCCGAAGGGGTCGCCCATGGAGATGCCGATGATGGGTCGAGTATTCATAGCTGCTCCTTTCATAGCCGCGGGGACGGCGCTCCCCCAATGGGGAGTGCCGCGGTCACTTTTTACAAAAACCGCCGCCGCCTTCCGCCGCGGATTGTAGTTATTACTATAATAGCCGGTTTTTTACCCCTTCCGCAATAGACAGCTTTTTCTTTCCTGTTCAAATTTGAAACAATTTCTTCTCATCTCTTGGAAATTCCGGATTGTTTCGGCAAACTGTTCAAATTTGAAACACGCTTGGTTTGTGGATATAATGAAAAATTTATACAAATTTTGTATTGACATTCCATTTTTTCAGATGTATCATTATGAGTAAATATATTATAGAAAGGATGAGATTTAGGTAAAGTAGCTTTGATTTAAGTACTCCTCATTACTTGGGTCCTTTATGTAAAGAGGTGTTTACCATGAAAAAGTTCCTTTCTATGATCCTTGCGTTTACCTTTGTTTTGTCACTCTGCGTCTTTCCATCTTCAGCAATCTACGATGAGGATTCTACTTTCAATGCCGGCTTTGAAGCGGATACTCAGAAGTCTCATGGTGAACCTGGAATTTCTCCTCAGGACCAGACATATAAAGTTACTCGCTATTTCAATGTCAAAGAAGGCAAGATCGTAATCGGTCTCAAAATGCAGGTTGAGGTTCTTGAGGATCCCTCCTATACTTCTGGGTGTCGTATTGTGGGTATACCATCCACAGCAAAGGTTGTGAGTTACGATACGAATCTTGTAGAAAAAATTTACGAAGATGCAACTCTTTCAAATATCAAAATTGCCTCAAATAGGCAATCTGCGAGCTTTACAGTCACTCTTAAAATACAATATCTGAATTCCGGTAACTACAGCACGGTCCCCGTGGAGGGTATTGTTGCATTGTGATACCAACTGTCTCTGCGGGACCCTCACCCGGGTCCCGCCTTTTTTGATTATTTAAGTCTCTGCAAAAGGGTGTAGCAAATATGATGAACCGAAAGATACGGATTTTAGGCATCGCCCCCTATGAATCCCTGAAAAACACCATGATCCGCGTGGCGGGGGAGCGGGACGACATCGACCTCACCGTGGAGGTGGGCAACATCGAGGCCGGGGCGGCGGTGGCCAGGAAATACGAGGGGGAGGATTTCGACGCCATCCTCTCCCGGGGCGGCACCAAGCTGGAGATTGAGAAGGTGACCCAGAAGCCGGTGTTTGACGTGCCCATCTCCTACTACGACCTCCTCAGCGTCATCCGTCTGGTGGAGAACTACAAGGGCAAGGTGGCGCTGATCTCCTACGAGAACATCGCCCGGTCCGCCCGTGTCATCTGTGACATTCTCCACACCCAGTACGACATCTTCATCATCGACTCCTGGCGCTCCTCGGCGGAGACGGTGCGCAAGCTGAAGGAGGAGGGCTACTCCCTGATTATCGGCGATGTGGTGTCGGTGACCCACGCGGAGGACCAGGGCCTCCAGTCCATGCTGCTGACCTCCGGGGCGGACAGCGTCCGTCAGGCTTTTGACACGGTGGTTCAAGTCTGCTCCCACTACTCCCGGATCCGTCAGGAGAACGCCTTTTTCCAGGCCTTCCTCCACTCCCGGGAGGACCGGCTTCTGGCCATGGACAAGGACGGGAACGTGGTCTTCTCCACCTTCCCCGCCGACCGGAAGTCCCTCCTCTCCGCCTGCCGCAAGCTGATCCCCTCCATCCAGGCCGGGGCCGCCGCGGTGGCCTACAAAAAGGTGACGGAGGGGGTGCTGATGATCTCCGGCAGCAAGAGCCGCCTCAGCGACGACACCTACTACTTCTTCAGCATCCAGAGGAACCGCCTGGGCCTCTCCTACCTCTCCGGCTACAAGAGCATCGAGGTCTGCAACGCCGAGGACCTCAACGCGGAGGACCGGGAGCCCCACGCCTTTGGCGAGAGCCTCCCCGCCGCCATGCGCCAGCGGTGTCTGCGCATCGCCCGGTCGGACACGCCGGTGCTGATTACCGGGGAGTCCGGCACGGAGAAGGAGGTCCTGGCCCGGCGCCTCTACCTCAACAGCGCCGAGGCGGAGAACCCGTACTATATCGTCAGCTGCGCCGCTCTGACCCACAAGGAGCTGGAGTACTTCTTAGGCAGCCCCAGATCCCCTCTCTACTCCCTCCACGGCACCGTCCACTTCAAGGGCGTCCACCACCTCAGCGAGACCCTGTTTGAGCAGCTGCTCACCGGCCTTCAGGGCATGTCCCGAACCCTCCGGTGCCGTCTGATCTTCACCTACGAGACCCGGGCCGCCGAGAGCTCCGAGGACCACTACCGCCTCATGGCGGTAAAGAATCAGATCGGCTGCGTGGAGATCACCCTGCCGCCCCTGCGGGAGCACCCGGAGAACATCGCCAACCTGGCCGTTCTCCACATCCACCAGCAAAACCGCATCCGGGGCACCAGCATCGCCGGCCTGGAGCCGGAGTCCATCGGCATACTGGAGCAGTACGTCTGGCCCCAGAACGTCAACCAGCTCCGCCGCGTCCTCAACGAGGCCATGCTGAACACCGACTCCCCCTGGATCACCGCCAGGGATCTGCGGCGCATCCTCTCCGCGGAGCTGCGCACCGCCGCCCCGACAGCTGCCGGAACCATCAACCTCCACCAGCCCCTCTCCGGCATCGAGTACGACGCGGCCATGCTGGTTCTCAGCGAGGAGAACATGAACCAGGTCCGCACCGCCGAGCGCCTGGGCATCAGCCGCACCACCCTCTGGCGTCTCCTCCGCCGGGGACCGTCGGAGCAGAAGTAGCCGCCCCCCCGCAGCTGCGCCGCCGGAGGCGGCCGGGTCGATCTTCCAGCCCCCACACGCAAAGAGCCCGGCAGACAGCGCTGCACCCGCCGCCCACTCCAGCCCACAGCGCAGGCCAAAGACCGCCTCCAAAAATGCCAAACCACACAAGAGCTGCCCTGGAACCCTGTGGTTCCGGGGCAGCTCCTGCTGCGGCGGCAGAACTCAAGCCTGCGACCGACCGGTTGTGAGCAGCGGTTCAGCATCTTGGGGGTATCTCCATTCCAGCGCAGCATACGTTTCAGCCACATTCCCTCCACGGTTTCCGCCTGCTCCTTTCCCATTCCGGGTCAAAATCCGGGCCCCCCCAACAGGGTCGCCAAAGCGGCCGGCAGCGCCCGCTCAATTGACCGGGATTGTCTCATCCCCCAACCGGAGCGACACAACATCCGCCACATCCACTGGCTCCACAAATTTCCAGGTGTTAAAGGCGTCGCAGCCCTCTCCGCCCACCGCGTCCATGTTGGCGTAGCGCCCCGATCCGGGCTCGGCGGCCACGGTGGATCCGTCCCTTTTGACGGCGTACAGCGTGGTACTGTGGAGCCCGCTGCTGGCGTTGCTGTACATGGTGACCGACAGGGGAGAGATAGTGACCTGCCGCACCTGCCAGCCCGCCAGCTCGCCGGACCAGTCCAGCGCCACAGAGGGGTAGTAGTTCAGTTCAAACTGCACGGACCAGTTCCCCTCCACGTCCGTACCCGGCCGCTGATAGGCCCCATAGAACCTCGCCTCACAGCCCTGAATCTCCCTCAGGTCCTCCCCGGTGAGCAGGGGAAACAGGATATCCATGCCGCCCTCCACCAGCGTCTCCCGAACGACATACATCCTTTTGTCAGACGAGTCCCCGCCCCTGAGATCGCAGTAGAACAGGCTCTCGGCGGCCCCGGCGGAGGCCGGGCCCTGGGGCAAGTAGGTCTGCGGCGCCACCCCGTCGGCAAATTCCAGGCGGATGTGGAGGCGCCCGTCGCTGGCAAAGCCCATGGAGGAGATCCGCATCTCCTCCGTTCCGGCGATCTCCATGGGGGTCTGGCCGGGGGGCAGCACCACGTGCTCCCGGGGCAGGACGTCATCGTCAAAGCCGAGGCCCGCCACGCCGCCGGGGGTGAGGATAACCGCGTCCCCCTCCGCCGCAGGCAGGCTCTCCAGCGCCGCGCCGGTGACAAAGGCGCAGGAGGCCGTGGCATGATTCCCATCCATCCGTCCATACCGGGTCGTCATCCCCGCGATGGACAGCTCCGCCTCCCGGGTGGGCCGGGCGTCCTCGCCGTAGTTGACGCCGGCGGAGAACAGGGCGGTTTTTGTCTCCGGGTCATAGGAGAGCAGCTTAAAGTATCTGGTGGAGGGGGCGCCGACTCCCAGCACGACCTGCGCGTCCTTCCCCTCCGCCCTGTGGGCCTCTCCGGCGGTCAGACGGCCCTCTAAGGCTAAGAACTCGTCCAGCCGGTCCTGCTCCACATCCCGCAGGGCAAAATAGATCCGGGCATCCAGGTCGTCAGACAGCGCGCCGAGCACCTGGAGCTCAATGCCCTGATCGGTACACACCGCCCCCCTGACAGTCTGTGCATAGGGGGAAAACGCGCCCAGTTGGGTCTGCAGGGCCTCCCACACCGCGGGGACCGCCGCGGCCGCCGCCGTCACCGCCAGGATCAGGCAGACCACAATGGCCGCCACAGAGCGGCAGCCCAGCGTATCTTCGGACGCTGAAGATTTATGTTTCCGTTCACACAAAACAGCGGAAAGGC
>CANDEH010000091.1 GCA_947383645.1 uncultured Clostridia bacterium
GGCCCACAACGGCATGTACCTCCGTATGGCCCTCCTGGGCCTTGTCACCGGCCGGCTCCAGTAAAAAACTGCTACCTTCTTTAGACAGCATCTGCTGCCAAAACTCCTCAAAACCAGAACTCCTGACATTGTTAATGTCAGGAGTTCTGGTTTTAGGAGAACTTATGCCGCCCTGCGAGCGAGCGGCAGAGAGTTCGGCGTTTTGACGGTTTAAAGGGGTCCTCTTTCGTGAATTCGCCATATGAATTTTTGATCGCAACACTTGCGCTTTATCAATAGTTACAGCGGCAGGATTCCGTTCATCACCGTATAGTAGGAGGAGAGAATCTGCAAAAAATCCAGCCCCACATTGGTCTGCGGGACGTCCCGCCGCTTGATCCAGCCAATTTCGCCGGTGATGGAGCAGTCTTTTATGCGGATGGACCGGATCTTGTCGTAATAGTCCGTATTTTGATATGCGATCTCGTCGGTGGCCGTGGCGGAAAAGCAGGGGGTCTTGTCCAGCATTTCAAAGAGGGTGGACCGCTCGCTGACCACAATGCGCCGGGGATGGTTCCCCAAGCCCAGCGCGCTGGCCACGGAGCCGTAGGGCCCCAGCTCCGACTCGTTGTATATAATGATTGGATAGTCTTTCAGGCGCTCCACCTCCACCTCCCGGAGGGGGCTGTCAAACAGGGGGCTGCCCCGGCCCACAATCGCCGTTACCGGGTTGGAGCACAGGCGGAAGTACTGGATGCCCCGGGTCTCCAGCTGCTTGATGAGGATCCGGTGGTAGTGGCTGAACATGCCGATCAGGCCCATGTCGCACTGGCGGTTCTCCACCATACTGATAATCTGGCTGCGCACCCCCTCGCGGATGGCCAGGCGGAGCCGCTGCGTCCCGTAGTCCCGGAGGAGCTGCGCGGCGGCATGGTTGACATAGCGGTAGTGCATGTTGCCGATAGCAAGGGAGATCTGCCCCCTGCGCAGCGCGCTGGCGTTGAGCGTCCGGAGCTGGCGGAGCTGCTGGGCGATGCCTTTGGCATACTCCACAAAGCTCTCCCCCAGGGGGGTGAGCTCAACGCCCTTGTTGTTCCGTGCAAACAGCTGACACCCCAGCTCCTCCTCCAGCTTGCGAATGGAGAGGGAGAGGTTTGGCTGGGAGATAAACAAATTCTCCGCCGCCAGCCGGATGGATCCGGTCTCCGCCACCACAATCACCTGTTCGATCTGCTCCAGCTTCATCACTTTCCCTCTCTTTCCTTCCGACTAATTTTGCCGCCGGCCAGATGCCCCCTTGTCAACCGATGGTACCTGTACTATAGCACACTATCCGGGAAAAATACCCCATACCACAGAATTTCCGGCGCCGGCAATTCCACGCGGCCAAGCTCCCCGGCGGAGAGCAGAAGCTAAAACGCCTCGATAATCCGGTCAAAAAGGGCAAGGAACGCCGCATTCTGGGCCTCGGCGTCCTGCTGCGGATCCACTGTCATCCCGTGGAGGAAGCTCTCCTGCGTCCGCAGGAGCAGCTCCGCCACCGTGTCCGCATTCTCCGGGTGAATATAGCCCTCCTCCGCCAGACGGCGGGCGGCAGAGCGGCCTCCGTCCGGCTGGCAGTCCCACGCCGGGAGGCCGGGGGAGAGCTCCGCAGAACCGGTAAGCGCCCCGGGAAACAGCCGGCAGTAGGCATCCATCACCGCTTCGATCCGCCCGCTGTGCCTGCCGAAGTACATATTCAGATAAATTTCCGGGGCGCGGAGGGCGTGCCTGTTGAAGATCTCGCAGAACCGCCGGTACTGCTCCAGAGCGCTCATGTCCGGCGCAATCTCCCGGGCCGCCTCCTCCAGACAGGCCCTGCGGTACTGGAGTGAGGCGTAGAGCACCAGCTCCTCCAGATCCGCAAAGTAGCTGTAGAGGGCGGCGCTGCTGTAGCCGGTGGAGCCGGCAATTCTGCGGATAGTGACGGCGGACGGCCCCTCTGTCCGGATCAGCTGCTCCGCAGCCTGGACAAACAGCGCCATGGTCCGCTGGCGCTTGCACTCCCGCCGGGCCGGCTTCCTCTCCTCTCTGGTCTGTCCCTTCATGGTTCCTCCCCTGTGGCCTGTCTCAGGAGGCGCCGAATACATCTCCGCGCCTGTCGATTCAATCTGTCATAATTATAAAATAACCGCGGCCGGCTGTCAATCCTCCCGCGACTCTGCCGGGCCGCAGGGGGCCTGCATGCGCTGAAAAGGCCGGCGCTGGGGCCAAAGCGGCCGAGAGACTGTGCCAATCGCCTCAGCAGACAGCCTTACGGCAAATCCGCACACCTTGGGATTGGTACAGCTTCTGATTTCCCCATTGAAAAATCCCGGGTATTCGATTATACTATACCGTATCATGAGCCACTTTTAAAAAAGGAAGCGAAGCGTTATGAAATATCTGCTTATCATCGGCGACGGCATGGCCGACAACCCCGTGCCGGAATTGGGCAGCCGGACCCCCCTCCAGGCGGCCCATATTCCCACTATCCACCGCCTGGCGGCGGAGGGGGTCATGGGCCATGTCGTCAACTGCCCCAAGCCCCTGCCCGCCGGCAGCGAGACCGCCATCCTCTCCATCTTCGGCTGCGACCCCCTGACATATTTCACCGGCCGCTCGCCGATGGAGGCTGCCGCCTCCGGCATCGCCCTGGTGGAGGGGGACGCCGCCTTTCGCTGCAATCTGGTGGCCCTGGAGGACGCTGATATGCCCCTGGAGGAGAAGAAGATCCTCTCCCACAGCGCCGGATCCATCGAGGGGGAGGACGCCCTGGAGGCCATCGGGGTGCTGCTCAACCACCCGGAGTTCTCCCGGGAGCTGAAAGAGGCCCGGATGGAGATTCACACCTTCCCCGCCTTCCGTCAGCTGGCCATTCAGCACCAGTCCGATATCAGCGGCATCCGCTTCATCCCGCCCCACGACCACCTGGGACAGACCTGCGGCCAGTTCTTCCCCTCGGGGAACGAGCGGGCAGAGGTATTCAGCCACCTGATGCGCCGGGCCCACGAGATTTTGGATTATGCCCCCATCAATGCGCGCCGCCGCGCCGCCGGGAAGCTCCCCGCCAACGGCATCTGGTTCTGGGCGGAGGGGACCGCCCCCTCCCTGCCGGACTTCCGGGCCCAGTACGGCTGCACCGGCGCGGTAATCAGCGCCGTGCCTCTGGTCCACGGCATCGGCGTGCTCCGGGGGCTGGAGATGGTGGAGGTGGAGGGCGCCACCGGGGAGATCGACACCAACTTCGAGGGAAAATTAGAGGCCACCTGGCAGAAGCTCCAGGAGTACGACTTCGTCTGCCTCCACCTGGAGGCCCCCGACGAGTGCACCCACAACGGGGATCTGAAGGGGAAGATCCAGGCCATCGAGTGGCTGGACAGCAAGCTGGTGAAGCCCCTTCTGGACCGCCTGGAGGCGCGGGGGGAGGACTTCCGCGTCCTGCTCCTCTCCGACCACAAGACGCTCACCTCCACCCGGGGCCACGACGGCGACCCGGTGCCCTTCCTCCTCTACGACAGCGCCCACCCCTGCCGCAGTGACCGCCTCTACGACGAGGAGCACGGCATGGCCGGCGTGGACGGGGGGGCCGGCTGCGAACTCCTGGGCTATCTCTTCGGGCAGAAGGCTCTGCGGGAGTAAGGGATGGAGAGACACACATGGGAACATCTGGGCCTCCAGGGGGCGGACATCCTGCTCCCCGCAGGCTGCGATCTGAATCGATGGGCGGTGGTGGCCTGCGACCAGTTCACCTCCCAGCCGGAGTACTGGCGGCGGGCGGAGGAGATCGTGGGGGAGGCCCCCAGCGCCCTGCGATTGATGCTGCCGGAGGGGATGCTGGGGGAGGCGGACGTGGAGGGGCGGATCAGTGACATCAACGCCGCCATGGACGACTACCTCTGCCGGGACCTCTTCACCCTCCACCCCGACGCCATGTTCTATATCGAGCGCACCCAGTCCGACGGGCTGATCCGCCGTGGGGTGATCGCGGCGGTGGATCTGGAGTGCTACGACTTCACCCCCGGATCCGGCGCGCTGATCCGGGCCACGGAGGAGACGGTGATGGAGCGCATCCCGCCCAGAGTCCGCGTCCGGGAGAACGCCCCTCTGGAGCTGCCCCACGCGATGCTGCTCATCGACGACCCCGACCGCCGCTGCATCGAACCGCTGACGGCGGAGTATATGGAGCCCCTGTACGACTTCCGTCTGATGCTGGGCGGAGGCCGCCTCCGGGGCTGGAAAATGCGCACGGAGCAGCAGGAGCGGTTTGCCGCCAACCTCTGCGGCCTGATGGCCCCCGGCGTCACGGGGGAGAAGTACGGCCTCCCCGACGCGCCCCCCCTGCTCTTCGCCGTGGGGGACGGCAACCACAGTCTGGCGGCGGCCAAGACCTGTTACGAGCAACAGAAGCGGGAGACGGCGGACTGGCAAAGTCTGCCCTCCCGGTACGCCCTGGCGGAGATTGTGAACCTCCACGACCGCTCTCTGCGCTTCGAGGCCATCCACCGGGTGGTCTTCGACGTGGACCCGGCCCACCTGCTCTACAGCCTCCACCGCTTCTATCCCGACTGCCACGAGGGGGAGGGAACGGGGCACCTTATCACCTACGCCTGGGCAAAGAAGACCGACGTAATCACCGTCCCCCACCCGGCCATGCAGCTGAGCGTAGGGACCCTCCAGGCCTTCCTGGACGACTACACCGCCCGGTACGGCGGCCGTGTGGACTATATCCACGGCGCGGCCGCCACGAAGGAGCTGGGCCGCCAGCCGGGAAACATCGGCTTCTGCCTGGACGCCTTAGGCAAGGACCAGCTCTTCAAAACCGTCATGGCCGACGGCGTCCTCCCCCGCAAAACCTTCTCCATGGGAAAGGCGGAGGATAAGAGGTACTATCTGGAGGCCAGACAAATTAGGAGTTAGGAATAAAGGTGTCCGGCTTCGCCGGATAATTTTTGAATGGTTTTTGTTGGAAGATCTGAAATCCACAGGTCATAGGGAGTGGAGGAACCTCCTTAAATTCCTCATTCCTCATTCCTAATTCCTAATTGAAAAAGTGGGGTTTTTATGAAGCTGCTGCTGCACATCTGCTGCGCGCCCTGTAGCGTGTACTGTATCGACGCCCTTCGATCTGAGGGGGTGGAGCCCACCGGGTTCTGGTACAACCCCAATATCCACCCCTATCAGGAGTATCGGGCCAGGCGGGATGCGCTGGCGGACTATGCCGCCTCCATCGCGCTGCCGCTCTGCGGGGAGGACGAGTACGGGCTCCGGCCCTTTGTGCGGGCGGTGGCGGAGGACATCGACCACCGGTGCGCCTACTGCTACCAGGTGCGCATGGACCGGACGGCGCAGTACGCCGCAGAGCACGGGTTTACCCACTTCGCTACCACGCTGCTGGTGAGCCCCTACCAGAACCATGAGGGGATCCGCGCCGCCGGGGAGCGCTCGGCGGAGAAGTGGGGCGTGGAGTACCTCTATCGGGACTTCAGCCCCGGGTTTCGCGCCGGGCAGGCTAAGGCCCGGGAGCTGGGGCTCTACATGCAGAAGTACTGCGGCTGCGTGTTCTCCGAGGAGGACCGGTACGCCAAGCAGATCCGGCGGGATCGGGAGAACTATCGACAGCGGTATATGTGAGAGAGGGGGAGCGGGATGGCGGAGGCGCTGGCCTATGGGAAGATCAATCTGACCCTGGATATTCTGCGGCGGCGGGAGGACGGGTATCACGATATGCGCATGGTGATGCAGAGCGTCGGCCTCTGCGACCGCCTCTCCATCCGGACAGGGGCGGGGGATGGGGTGCAGATTGACAGCAACCTCAGCTATCTGCCCGCGGACAGGAGGAACATCGCCGCCAAGGCCGCCGCCGTCTTCTTTGCGGAGACGGGGATTGCGCCGGTGGGGCTGGACGTGGCGCTGGAGAAACACATTCCCGTCTGCGCCGGCATGGCCGGGGGGAGCAGCGACGGCGCGGCCATGCTGCGCTTCCTGCGGGACACGCTGGCCCCGGAGCTGTCCCGGGAGGATCTGGAGCGGATCGGGGCCCTGGTGGGCAGCGATGTACCCTTCTGCCTCCGGGGGGGCACCGCCCTGGCCGAGGGCCGGGGGGAGATTCTCACCGACCTGCCTCCCCTGCCGGAGTGCGCCATCGTGCTGTGCAAGCCGGACTTCCCCATCTCCACGCCGGAGCTCTTTGCCTCCGTTCAGGTCCGCCGCCTGCGGTGCCGGCCGGACACGGCGGGGATGCAGGCGGCCCTGGCGGCAGGGGACCTGCCGGGGGTGGCCCGGCGGCTGTACAACGTGTTCGAGGACGTGCTGCCCCGGAAATACCGGCGGGTGTTCGAGCTCAAGCACGCGCTGCTGGAGCTGGACGCCCTGGGGGCCTGCATGACCGGCAGCGGCCCCACCGTATTCGGGCTGTACGGAGATCGGCGGCGGGCCGCCGAGGCCGTCGAGGCGCTGCGGGCACAGGGGGAGCTGGCCTTTCTGACGGAGCCTGTCCCGTGTCAGCGTTAAGGAAGCACTGAATAAATCGACGTGCGCGGCTTGCCAGACAGATTTTTTGTCTGGCAAGGCAAAAAACCGTAGGAATCCTGACGGATTTCAAGGTTTTTTAACGCAGTCCAGACAGAAAATTTGGCGGTAAGACGTGTGCGCCGATTTATTCAGTGCTTCCTTAAGAGATTGCCTGAAACCTGCCGACGCGCATACTGCGCCTGCGCGGGTTCTGGTTTAAAATGTGAAAATACCGTCCAAACTGAGGGGTACAACCTGATGATTGGACGGTGTTTTTTATGAAATTTCGGCACAAGCTGACTGTTTTGACGGCGGTCTCTCTGGCGGTGGGGCTCTGCGCCACCGCGGTCTGGGGGGCGCATCGGACCCAGGAGCGGCTGGCGGAGAAGCTGATCCGGCTCCACGTGATCGCAAACTCCGACAGCGAGGCCGACCAGGCGCTGAAGATCCAGGTCCGGGACGCCATCCTGCGGGAGGCGGAGGAAATTTTGACCGTCTGCGCCGACTTGGACGAGGCGGAGGAGCAGCTGGGCGCGGCGCTGGAGCGGATGGCCGCCGCCGCGGAGGAGACGGTGGCCCGGGCGGGATACGCCTATCCGGTGTCCGCGGCGCTGTCCTTTGAGCGCTATCCCACGCGGGAGTATGCCTCCTTCAAGCTGCCTGCGGGGCGGTACCTCTCCCTGCGCATAACCATCGGCGCGGGGGAGGGGCGGAACTGGTGGTGCGTGGTATTCCCGCCGCTGTGCAGCGCCGCCACCACAGAGGAGTTCTCCCAAACCGCCCAGGCGGCGGGCCTGACCGTGGAGGAGCTGGCCCTCCTCACCGAGGAGAGCCAGGGCTATGTGGTGCGCTTTAAAGTTATCGAATGGGTGGAGGAGCTGCTCAGCAGGTAGCCATCCCGTCCCCGTCCCGGCGGCAGCTCCCCGCAGGGTCAGGGGCCGTCCGTCCCCGCCGCGTCAGCGCAGAAAGAGCCCTTCAAAGGCAGGCCGCGCCGACAAAAGAAAAAAAGAACCTCCCCAAATCATTGACAGACCACTGCGGTATTGGTAAAATAGAGGGGTATATCATCAATCTGAAGAGCCGGCGGAGCTACCTCCCGCCGGGAGGCAGATGGCGTATGGGAGGGAGATGGTAATTATGTATCATTGCCATACTCAGTTTTATCTGATTGGGAAACCCTGCGGGGAGTTTGCGCTCATCCGGGAAATGCCGCCGCTGGAGTCCTTTACACACAGCTTTCTGGAGAGCGCGGCGCCGGAGCCGGCGCAGCTGGAGCAGGCGGATATCCTCTTCGCGGACCTGCGGAACCCGGACGTTTTGGACAACCTCCCCGCCATTCTCCGCGGCAAACGGCCGGAGGCGGAGTGTATCCTGCTGGCCCGGTCGGACCAGTTTCCCCTTCTCTCCGACACACTGCCCCAGGTACTGGACCTGTGGACCCTCCCTATGGACGAGGCGGAGGTCCGCTTCCGCTTCCACCGCTGGCAGCAGCACTGGAAGGGCCGGCGGGACGCCTGGCAGACAGAGCAGTACCTGGAGGCCGCCATCAACAGCATCCCCAACCTCATCTGGTACAAGACCCGGGACGGCGTCCACGAGAAGGTCAACGACAGCTTCTGCGCCACGGTGAACAAGACCAAAGAGCAGGTCCAGGGCCGCCGCCATGCCTACATATGGGACGTGGAGACCGACGATCCCGCCTGTATCGAGTCCGAGCGGATCGTCATGGAGTCCCGGAAAACCTGTACCGCCCAGGAGACCATCATGACCGGCGCGGGACAGCGCCTGCTCACCACCTATAAATCCCCCCTCTACGACTGTGACGGCAGCGTTATGGGCACGGTGGGCGTGGCCATCGACATCACCCAGGAGGAGGCCTACCGCCAGGAGCTCCAGCAGAAGAACGACATGCTGGAGTCCATCTTCACCTCCCTGGACTGCGGGGTCATCTGCCACACCCGGGACGGATCCCGGATCATCAGCATCAATCAGGCCGCTCTGGACATCCTGGGCTACGCCTCCATTGAGGAGATCACCGGGGACGGCTTCTTCATGGTGGCCCCCTCGGTGCTGGAGGAGGACCAGCCCCTTCTGCGCAGCGCCATCCAGAGCCTGACGGAAATAGGAGACTCCACCAGCGTGGAGTACCGGGTGCGCCACTCCGAGGGGAAAATCCTGCACATCATGGGCAATCTGAAGCTCATTGAGGAGAACGGGGAGATCTACTACCAGCGTCTCCTTCTGGACTGCACCGAGCAGAAGCTGCGGGAGCAGCAGGAGCGCACAGAGACCGAGCGGCGGCACAACTCCCTGATCCACGCCCTCAGCGTGGACTACAACCTGGTGTGCCACTGGGATCTGGACACCGGCGAGGGCGAGCCCCTGCGCCTCAACAACTGCCCCTATGGAATTCTGGATGAAATTTTCAGCAACGGCCGTCCCCTCCGGGAGAATCTGGAGCAATACGCCCTTCGCTGCGTCTACAGCGAGGACCGTGAGCTGTTCCGCCGCGCCCTGGACCTGGATCACCTGCGCTCGGAGCTGAGCAAGCGGCCCATCACCTACTTGAACTACCGCACCCTCTGCGGCAGCGGCATGTGCTTCTTCCAGCTGAAGGCCGTGCGCACCGGCGACTGGGAGGAGGGCCGCCGGGAGGTGGTGCTGGGCTTCCGCAACGTGGACGACGACACCCGCCGTGAGATGGAGAAGAAGACCCTTCTGGAGGACGCCCTGTCCCAGGCCAACCGGGCCAGCAAGGCCAAGAGCGTCTTTCTCTCCAACATGTCCCACGACATCCGCACCCCCATGAACGCCATCGTGGGCTTCACCACCCTGGCCATCACCCACATCGACCAGAGGGAGCAGGTGGAGGAGTACCTGAAAAAGATCCTCACCTCCGGCAACCACCTGGTGAGCCTCATCAACGACGTGCTGGACATGAGCCGCATCGAGAGCGGAAAAATGCGCCTGGAGGAGTCCCTGTGCAGCCTGCCGGACATCCTCCACGGCATCCGGAGCATCGTACAGGCGGATATCCGCTCCAAGCAGCTGGACTTCTACATCGACGCGGTGGACGTGCGCAGCGAGGACATCTACTGCGACCGGCTGCGGCTGAACCAGGTGCTCCTGAATCTGCTGGGCAACGCCATCAAGTACACCGGGGCGGGCGGCATCGTCAGCATGCGGATTCTGGAGAAGCCCGGCGCGGCGGCGGGGTACGCCACCTATGAGTTCCACGTAAAGGACACGGGCATCGGTATGAGCAAGGAGTTCGTCTCCCACATCTTCGAGCCCTTCGAGCGGGAGCGCAACTCCACCATCAGCGGCATCCAGGGCACCGGCCTGGGCATGGCCATCACCAAGAA
>CANDEH010000092.1 GCA_947383645.1 uncultured Clostridia bacterium
TACTTTTCCCGCGTGGGAAAAGTAACTCGCCCCGGGGGGCGAAACCCCCGTCCCCTGCGCCGGGGCGGCGCAACGCCCCCCATGTCCGGCAAAGCGGAAAGCCAACGAGCAACTTCCCCCTTGCATCTCCCCTGCAACTCTGTTATGATACCCAGCGGTGAGTTCGTAACCATCCTCACCTACCCGCCCCAGAGCGGAGAAAAAACAAAACTAAGGAGAATATGCACATGAGAGGAAACAAATCCCCGGCCCGCGCCATCTGTCAGGGGGCGCTGATCGCCGCCATGTATGTGGCGCTGACATACCTGGCCGCCCAGTTCGGTCTGTCCTCCGGCTTGATCCAGCTGCGCCTCAGCGAGGCGCTGTGCGTCATGCCCATCTTCACCGCCGCCGCCATCCCCGGCCTGTTTTTGGGGTGCCTCTTGGCCAACGCCCTCACCGGCGCGGTGGTACTGGACGTGGTCATGGGCTCCATCGCCACGCTGATCGGCGCGGTGGGCACCTATCTGCTCCGCCGCCACCCCCGGCTGGCCCTGCTGCCTCCCATCCTGGCCAACATTATCATCGTCCCCTGGGTGTTGCGCTATGGCTACGGTATGCCGGACGCCATCTGGTACATGATGGGCACTGTGGGCGCCGGGGAGGTGCTGTCGGTGGGCGTGCTGGGGTCTCTGCTCTACCTGTCCCTCCGCCGCCATGCGGCCCGGCTGGCATGCTGATGTGAATAACCCGCGGGCCCCCGGAGAAGTAAGGCTCTCCGGGGGCTCCTCTTGTGCCGCTCACACGCCGGTCAGATCGAATGCCGGCGTGTACTCCGGCACGGCCGCCTCAATGCCCTGTGTGTACCCGTCGGTGATGCCCACGTTGGCCATGTAGGCCGCAGCCGCCCGAATCTCGGCTCCGGTGACGCGGCGGCCCAGCAGGCCCTTTGCCTCCGGCTGGGGGGTGTACTGCGCCATCAGGGAGAAGAGCACCGCGCCCGGCGGAAAGGCGTTGGCCACGTAGTCCAGCACCGCCTTCGTGTTCTCCAGAGCGCCAGGGAGGATCAGGTGGCGGATCAGCACACCCCGGCGCAGGAGGCCGTCCTCCCCCACTTGACAGGGCCCCGTCTGCCGCACCATCTCCTCAATGGCCGCCCTGGCGGTGTCAAAGTAGTCCGGCGCATCGCTGTACCGCGCCGCCAGGGCGGCGTCGGCGTACTTCAGATCCGGCAGGTACACCTGCACCCGGCCCTCTAAGGACCGCAGGGTCTCCACGCGCTCATATCCGCCGGTGTTCCACACCACCGGCACGCCCAGCGGCTCCTCCAGCACCTGGCGGAGGACATGGGCGAAGTGGGTGGGGCTGACCAGATTGATGTTGTGGGCCCCCTGGGAAATGAGATCTTCAAAGATTGCCCGCAGCCGCTCCGGTGTGACGGCTCTGCCAAAGCGGCCGTGGCTGATCTGCCCGTTCTGGCAGAACACGCAGCCCAGAGGGCAGCCGGAAAAAAATACCGCGCCGCTGCCCCTGCTGCCGCTGATGCAGGGCTCCTCCCAGTGGTGGAGAGCCGCCCTGGCCACCACCGGCAGGGAGGGCATGGCGCACCGCCCCTCCCCGCGGTCCTCCGTGCGAAGCGCGCCGCACCGCCGGGGACAGAGATTGCAGAGCATAGGATCGGCCTCCTTACGCGCCGTATTTTTGCGTGGAAACGCAGGAATGCGGGCAATTATCCATTTTGAATAATTGCCCAATAAATGGGAATTCAGCAGTTTTGTCAACGCCGGCAACCTGTTTTATACTATCATTCAAGAGCCCACTGAGAGCCCCGTTTCCGCAGCCGACATTCAAAATGCAACCACAACCCGAGCCCTACCGTTTTATCCACTTATCATACGCTGTATTGTGCCTCCGGTATGTCAATTTTCCCAACTCATGGTCTTCCTAATCAAATCGCGGTTTGCCGTACTGATTATACCATGGTGAATTTTCAGTTTCAACCTGTGACTCATCAAATTGCCAGGGTTACCGGCAAACAGCTCAAAAGGTAAAAGGGCCGTCCTGTCGGGCGGAGTTGCGCCGGGGAGGTTTCTGTGCTATAGTTGAAACAATCAGAAAGCGGTAAAAAGAGGGCGGCAGAAAATGGCACACCGGCGGGGCGGAAGGCGCACTTGGTCTGACGCCCGCCGATGGCAGCAACAAAGCGGTTTTGATTCGCCGGGCTTTACCGATTTTCAAGCGCTTCCGCAATAGTGCAGGACAGCGTACTTCAGCAGGGGAGGGAACCTATGCGACTTTCAGAGCTCACAGCCCGCTATGAGGCCGCGCTGCGCCCCATCTTCGGAGGGCAGTTCCGCCTGAGCGATGCGGAAGGCGGCTTTGTACAGATCACGCTGGACGGGGAGCGGGACAGTTTCTCTCTGGTCCTGTACGGAGCCGGTCACGTGCGGCTGTACTGGTGCGGCGAGTGCTTCATCTTTGACAGCCGCCGGGACGATCTGGTGTCCTCCGATACCTGCGGGGAGATTGTCTACGAGGGTAAAATTGACCCGCAGACCCTTCCGCAGACGGTGATACCCCTCATCTGCCAGCTGAAGGACTGCGTCTATGTGGACAGGCAGGAGACCGTCCGGGGAAAGACGCCCTCGGGCTATGACGAAATTCGGGACTACGTCATTCGGGCAAGAACATCCGCCCCCGGAAAAACGGCGTTTTGCCTGGCCAATATCGCCCTGACCTTTGAGCTCGCCGGCTCCGGATAAGAGTCCGCATTGCCACCGGCGGCGGGATATGGTACGATAGGCGGCGAAAGACGCGCCGCGGGAATTCCCGGCGAGCGCTTCCCGGCGGGCGGAGCGGCCCGCGAACTGTCCGAAGCGCCAACCACACCGCCGCTTTAAAGGAGGCCGTTCCATGAACCTGACCCTCTTGCAGGAGTATCTGCACCCCTACGACGAATGCCGCATTCTTGGCCGCCCCTTCTCCGCCGGCTCCTGCGCCGGGGAGCTGATTGCCCTCACCCGCCGGGGGGAGGAGACGGTGCGGCTCCACATCCTCCAGTACGACGACACCTACAGCGAGCGCCTCGCCGAGGCGGAGGCGGCGGAGTGGGAGAATCCGCCCCTGCCGCCCCCGGTAACCCGGCGGGAGACCATGCTCCAGGAGCGGGAGGGGGTGTCCCCGTCGCTGCTTGTGGAGCATGTCAAGGCCCTCCGGTGGGGGGAGGTGCGGCTGGAAACCGCCGGTTCCCAGTACGGCGTGCCGCCGGAGAACGATCTGCCCTCCGCTTTCCTGCTGGCCGCCTTTCTTCGGGAGGGGTGGCGGCCAAGTGCGCCGCTGGATGAGGCGGCGCTGGAGCGGTGCGCCCTCAGCGAGATCGAGCTGCGCTGCCATGAGCTCCCCCATCTGCCCGAGGGCGCGCCGGTGACGCTCTGCCCCGGGGAGACTACGGAGACCCATGTGTCCCAGGTCCCGGTGACACTGCGGGCGGGGGAGATGAACCTGCCGGTATCCTTCGGCGGGGACGGAGGGGCGCACACCGCCTATCTCTATCGCATGAAAATTTCCGACCTCTGGGAGGAGTACCGCGCCCTCTTCCGCGCCCACCGGAGCCGGGAGGGGCTGACGGCGGAGGACCTGGCCGCCATCGACCGCAGCGAGCGGAACCTCCTGGAGCTGCTGTCGGAGGTCTGTCCCGAGGGGATGGGTCTGCCCACGGTGGAGTACGAGATCGCCGGCGGGGAGGATATCTCCCTGGACCTCTGGAGCCGGGCGATGCTGGACGGGCCTGCGGTACCTTCGGGCAGCAGCGCCCTGCTGTTCATGGCAAAGCCCGAGGAGAAAACGGGGCCACACGGACTTCCCCTGCGCGCCTGCGCGCTCAACGGGGCGGTGCCGCTGGACACGGACACCGTGGAGGCGGAGGTGTTCCGCTGGCACCGGCGGGTGTGCCGCCCCGAGATCGTTCTATGAGCAGATTGAAGCGCGTCTATATGGAGATCACCAACCGGTGCAATCTCCGCTGTAGCTTCTGCCCCGGCACCCGGCGGCCTCCCCGGGACATGACGGCGGGGGAGTTCGCCCTTCTGGCCGGGCGGGCGCGGCCCTATGCCGACTACTTCTACCTGCACGTCATGGGAGAGCCCCTGCTCCACCCGGAGCTGGGGGAGATTTTGGAAATCTGCGCCGGCCTGGACGCCAAAGTCTGTCTCACCACCAACGGCGTTCTTCTGCCCGGACAGCAGGAAACCCTGCTGCCCGCCTCCGCCCTCTACAAGTGCAGCGTGTCCCTGCACAGTATGGAGGGCAACGGTGCGGGGGAGCTCACCGGCTACCTCCAATCCGTGTGGGACTTCGCTGTTCAGGCGGCCGGCCGGGGAATAATCTGCGCCCTGCGGCTCTGGAATATGGGCGGAGCGGACCGCCGCAACCGGGAGATTCTGGACTTTTTGGCCGAAAGAACCGGCGTCCACCCCCTGACCTGCCCCCAGCCCCGGCGGGGCAGCTGGCGTCTGGGGGAGCAGCTCTACCTGGAGCAGGCGGAGCGGTTCGACTGGCCCGACCTCACCGCGCCGGAATCCGGAACCGCCTTCTGCCGGGCTCTCCGGGACCAGATCGCCGTCCTTGCCGACGGCACGGCGGTCCCCTGCTGCCTGGACCACGAGGGGGATATCCCGCTGGGGAACCTGTTCTGCCAGACCCTGCCGGAGATTCTGGACAGCCCCCGGGCCAGGGCCCTCTATGAGGGCTTTTCCCGCCGCCAGCCCTCCGAGGCGCTCTGCCGCCGCTGCGGCTACGCCACCCGCTTTGGGATGTAGGGCTTGCCTGCAACTGTCAAAGCGGCGGGCGGCGGATCTGTTTGCCGGACTGCGGAAAACCCCGGAGAGCGCAGCGCGTCCCTTGAATTTTTCCTTACCTGACAGAAAATCCCTCGCCGCCGGGTATCCCGCGTTGTTTGAGAAAGCATGGAATTAATCGACCTGTGCGTCAATTGATTCCGTGCTCCCTTAACAGGCCGCGGTCTTATCACACCTCCACCCCTTACTTTTCTATCAGAGCAGAATAATACGATGAAATCACTTTTTCTTCCCCCTATCGCGCCGCCCCTGCTGGCCTGGTACGACAGGCACAGGCGCACCCTGCCCTGGCGCGGCGCGAACGACCCCTATAAAATCTGGATATCGGAGATCATGCTCCAGCAGACCCGTGTAGCGGCGGTGATCCCCTACTACCGCCGCTGGATGGAGGCCCTGCCAGACGTGGCGTCCCTGGCCGCGGCGGAGGAATCCCGGCTGATGAAGCTGTGGGAGGGCCTGGGCTACTACAGCCGGGCCCGGAACCTGCAAAGGGCCGCCCGAATCATTGTGGACGACCTCGGCGGCGTATTCCCCCACACCTACGAGACGCTGCTCGCCCTCCCCGGCGTGGGGGACTATACTGCCGGGGCGGTGGCCTCCATCGCCTTTGGTGAGGCGGTCCCCGCAGTGGACGGCAACGTGCTGCGGATTATCGCCCGCCTTCTGGCGCTGAGGGAGGACGTAACAAACCCGGCGGTACGGAAGAAAATCCGCGCTCTTGTCTGCGCGGTACTGCCGGAGGACCGGCCCGGCGCATTCAACCAGGCCCTGATGGACCTGGGGGCCGTCGTCTGTCTCCCCGGCGGCGCGCCCCTCTGCGAGGCGTGCCCTCTGGCGAACCTCTGCGCCGCCCGGGCGCAGGGCACGGCGGAGGATCTGCCGGTGCGAAAAAAGAAGCCCCCCCGGCGTGTGGAGGAGCTGACGGTGTACATCCTCCTGCGGCAGGGCCGTGTGGCGCTGCGGCAGCGGGAGGAGGCGGGCCTTCTGGCCGGCCTGTGGGAGTTTCCCCACGTCCCCGGAACCCTCGGCGAGGGGGAGGCCGGAAAACCGCTGGAGCAGTGGGGCCTGCGCCCCGTGGACTGGCGGCAGCGGGTGACAGCCCGGCACATCTTCACCCACGTGGAGTGGCGGATGACCGGCTATCTGGCGGAGGTGCAGGGAGACGGGACCGGCCTCGCCTGGGCAGACGGGGAGGCGCTCTCCCGCCTTGCGATCCCCTCCGCCTTCGGAAAGTTTCTGGCGCTGGCTATAGATGCGATAGGTGCGCAAAACACGGAGTCCTCGGAGTAAGAAGATGTGCCGACCGGCTCGGCACATAGCTTTGCGGTCCAGGCTGCCGCTGGCCGCGTTAAAAAACTTCGGAATGCACGGAGCAATCTGGCGATCTTTCTCACTATCATCCGTCTTTCTCGCCAATCCATATACCTCGCCTGTTGGTACGGCTTCCCAGCCCCCTCCGGCAAAGCTGGCGGGGAGGCGAAGAACACATGCGGCCAACTCCCCGGGCCGTCCCCCGAAGGTTCCCCATACGCCCCCTCATCCGTCTCAAGCGGGTGCGCCGCTTTTTCGACAAGCTGACGGCAAATTTCGGCCTGCGGCCGAAATTTGTCGCCTGCGGGCGGGTTGATTTAACGCGAAAGGAACCCCTCTTGGGTTCCTTTCACACTATCCTCCTTACCGCCATCCTGCTCTGCCGTCCTTTTTGACAGTCTGGCGGGTGCGCCGCTTTGGCGCACCCGTTTCTGTTCGCCGTTTGGCAATTCGTCCGTTCCGTCTCCTGTCGCACCGCTCCGCCGGGTGCGGCTGTCTTTGCGGCGCCGGGTACAGCAGAGTCCGGAGGCCAGCCGCGGCGCGGCAGCGGTCACTCCTCTCTCCCTTACAAAACTGTAAGCTGCCTGTAAGCCTCCCGTTATGGCTCCGCCGCCCGCCGGGCGCTATACTGTGGGCATCACATTCCCCAAGGAGGAATCCGACATGCCTATCCTACAGGTGAAAAATCTGAAAAAAATTTACTCCACCCGCTTTGGCGGAGCCCAGGTCCAAGCCCTCTCCGACG
This sequence comes from uncultured Clostridia bacterium, assembly GCA_947383645.1. Lineage (GTDB taxonomy): Bacteria > Bacillota > Clostridia > Oscillospirales > Oscillospiraceae > CAJFPI01. The sequence continues at coordinate 6,892 of CANDEH010000092.1, forward strand.
TGTCCTTTATCGTGGAGAAGGGGGAGTACGTGGCCATTATGGGCGAGTCCGGCAGCGGCAAGACCACCCTTTTGAACATCCTGGCCGCGCTCGACAAGCCCACCAGCGGCCAGGTGCTCCTGGGCGGCCGGGACATCGTGGCCATCCGGGAGCGGGACATCGCCGCCTTCCGCCGGGACAACCTGGGCTTCGTCTTTCAGGATTTCAACCTCCTGGACACCTTCTCCGTCCAGGACAACATCCTCCTGCCTCTGGTGCTGGCGGGAAAGAGCTACCGGGAGATGGAGAGTCTCCTGCCTCCCCTGGCCGACGCCCTGGGGCTCACCAAGCTCCTGGGTAAATACCCCTACGAGATCTCCGGCGGTCAGAAGCAGCGCACCGCCGTGGCCCGGGCTCTGATTACCCAGCCCCAGATTGTCCTGGCCGACGAGCCCACCGGGGCCCTGGACTCCAAGGCCACCGACAGTCTCCTGCGGCTCTTTGCCCAGGTAAACGCCGCCGGACAGACCATATTGATGGTCACCCACAGCGCCAAGGCCGCCAGCCACGCCGGCCGGGTCCTCTTCATCCGGGACGGCCAGGTGTTCCATCAGCTCTACCGGGGGGAGAGCACCAACCAGCAGCTCTACCAGAAGATCTCCGACACCTTGACCCTGCTGGCCGCCGGAGGTGAGGAGCATGCGTAAGAAGTCCTTCTACCCCATGATGGCCCTGCAAAACATCATAAAGAACCGGCGGTTCTTCCTCCCCTACCTCCTGACCATCACCGGCACCTCCGCCGCCTTCTACATCATGTGCGCCCTCTGCACCGACCCCGGGGCCCGGGACCTGGAGGGCTACCAGTACGTCCAGTCCATGATGATGATCGGCATGATAGTGGCCACCCTCTTCACCGCCGGCATCCTGCTCTACACCAACGGCTTTCTCATGAAGCAGCGGAAGCGCGAGCTGGGCCTCTACAACATTCTGGGCATGGGCAAGGCCCACATCGGCCTGATCCTCTGCTTCGAGTCTCTGATCGTGGGCTTAGGCGGTATCCTCAGCGGCCTGTTTCTGGGCCTCCTCTTCCACCGCCTGGTGACGCTGCTCCTCTACCGGATGCTGCGCTTCGCCGTGCCCTTCGGCGTCACCGCCTCCCTCCCCGCCTTCTGTGCCACGGCCGCGGTATTTGCCGCCATGATTTTCGCCACGCTGCTTATCAACCTCTTTCGCGTGCAGGTATCCAACCCCGTGGAGCTCCTCCGGGGCGGGAACGTGGGGGAGCGGGAGCCTAAAACCCGCTGGCTGCTGACCATCTTAGGCGTCGTCACTCTGGGAGCCGGGTACTATATCGCCGTCACCGTCCAGGACCCGGCCCTGGCCCTGGCGCTGTACTTTATGGCGGTGATCCTGGTGATTATCGGCACCTTCTGTCTCTTCACCGCGGTGAGCATCTTCGTGCTGAAGGCCCTGCGGAAGAATAAACGCTTCTACTACCAGACCCGCCACTTCATCGGCGTCTCCGGGATGCTCTACCGGATGAAGCGCAACGCGGTGGGGTTGGCCAACATCTGCATCCTCTCCACCATGGTGATGGTGATGGTCTCCGGCACATTATCGCTGTACCTGGGCACCGGGGAGATCATCGACGCCCAGATGGTGGCCGACGTGAACCTGGAGGCCCGGTGTAATCCCTTAGACCCGGACCAGGGGGAGCTGACCAGCGATTTGATCCTCTCAGAGAGCATCCGGGCCATCGAGGCCCAAGGCCTCCCGGTTGCCGCCAGCCGGCACTTTCGCTACGCCTACGCCGTGGCCACGTGCAAGGAGGACGGGTTCCTCTTCAGCCACCCGGACCGGGGAGAGCGGCGGGCGCTGTACTTCCTCACCGCCAGTGACTACGCAGTTTTGACCGGAAATACCGCCCCGGCCCTGGCCTCCGGTGAGGCGGCCCTCTGCGGCGGCGGCACGGATCTTGACACCGTGGTTCTCCACGGCTCCGGCAGCGCCATTCCCCTGCGCATTGCGGAGCGGCTGGAGCGCATCCCCCTCTTCGACGTCACCAGCGACATCGAGATCCCCCTGTGCTTCGTGGTATCCGACGACGCGGCGCTGATGGAGATTTACGCCCTCCAGCGCTCCACCTTCGCCAGACCCTACAACCTGCGCTGGATCGGCCTCATTGACCTGGTGGAGAGCCCCGGCGACCAGGAGGCAGAGCTCTTGGAGGACGCCTTCTGGGGTCGGCAGGGTATCTTCTCCATCGAAATTCCTGAGGACTTCGGCGGCTACGAATCCCTGGGCGTGTCCCTGAAGGCCCGGGCAGAGCGGGACGGCTACGCCATGGCCGGGGGCTTTTTGTTCCTGGGCATCGTCCTGGGCGTCATCTTTTTGATGGCCACGGTGCTCATCATCTACTACAAGCAGATCAGCGAGGGCTACGAAGACCGGGAGCGGTTCGAGATTATGCAGAAGGTGGGCCTCACCAAGGCGGAGGTCAAAGCCTCCATCCGTTCCCAGGTCCTGATGGTGTTCTTCCTCCCCATCGCCGTGGCGGCGGTGCATATTCTGTTTGACTTCAACATGGTGGTGAAGCTTCTCCAGCTTTTTGCCCTGCGGAATGTTCCCCTGACGGCGATGTGCACGCTGGACACCGTGCTGGTGTTTTTCATCGTCTACGGTGTTGTCTACCTGCTTACCGCCCGAACCTACTATAAGATTGTCAGCTGAACTGGCCCCCCGTTCTTTCCCCTGCCGGGGAGGGACGGGGGTTTCGCCCCCCGGGGCGACCTACTTTTCTCACGCGAGAAAAGTAGGCAAAAGCG
>CANDEH010000093.1 GCA_947383645.1 uncultured Clostridia bacterium
AGGGCAAGGAGAACAAGGGCATCTTCCCCGCCAGCGTGGAGTTCACCGCGGACCTGCACTCCATGGGCCAATATATCCAGCAGGGGGAGCGCCACCTCTTTGAGACGGTGGTCCGCTTCGGCAAGTCCGCAAGCGACTTGAAGGTCCCCTTCGACGCCGCCGACGGCGACGGGCTGAACTTCCTGGCGGGGAAGGATATGGACTACATCGCCGCCCAGGCCATGGACGGCACCCTCCTGGCCCACGTGGAGGGGGGCGTCCCCAACCTGATCGTCCACGCCGGGGAGAAGAACGCCCACACGTTGGGCGAGCTGGTGTACTTCTTCGAGTACGCCTGCGGCCTCAGCGGGTATCTGCTGGGGGTGAACCCCTTCGACCAGCCCGGCGTAGAGGCGTACAAGAAGAACATGTTCGCCCTTCTGGGCAAGCCCGGCTACGAGGACATGGGCGCGGCCCTGCGGGAGAAGCTGGGGCGGTAATTTTCCAATTAGGAATGAGGAGTTAGGAATTAGGAATGGGATGGGCCCCGCGCGGCAAAAGCCACCCGGGGCCCGTTTTCAGAAGGGGGATGGCTGTGCGGAAGATACGGCTGGCCGGCATTGTGCTGGCGGTACTGCTTGCGGTGGGCGGCGCGGTCTATTGGGGGACGGCCCCAGAGCGCTCCGGCTACCCCTGGCCCATCGGGGAGGAGAACACCTACCCGGTAAACGCGCAGAATGCCGTCAAATTGGAGGCCCTGCCGGAGACGGTCACGGCGGGGGGCGGCGAGTTCCTGTTCTCCAACGGGAGCGGCGGGGAGGTGTACTACGGCGAGCACTACCGCCTGCAAATCCGGCTCAAGTGGAGATGGTACAACATCGAACAGCCCTGCGGCTTTGTCCTCCCCATGTATACCATCCGTCCCCAGATGACGGACCGCCTGACGGTGAACTGGAGCCGCTGCTACGGTTCCCTGCCGCCGGGGACCTACCGGCTCATCAAGGACTACAGCATGGAGGACACAGCGGACTGCTACGCGACGGCGGTGTTCCGGATTGCGGAGAAGGGAAGTTGAACAAATCGTAAATCTTCGGGAAAATCTCGTTTAGCCGTTGTTTTTTTCCCGCCGTTATGATATGCTAACAGTACAGTAGAAAGCATATGGGCTACCATACGGAGAAGGAGTGATTTCTTATGGTTAGATTAATCATGAGCGGCAAGGGCGAGGGCAAGACCAAGCAGCTGATGGAGCTGATGGAGAGCGCCGCTGAGAACGACAACGGCTGCATGGTCTGCATTGAGGCGTCCCACAGCATCGGCTTCAGCCTGCGCCGCAAGACCCGCATGATCGACGCGGGGGAGTACCAGCTCACCAGCTTTGACGCCCTGCGCGGCTTTCTGAGCGGCCTCTACGCCGGCAACTACGACATCTCCCACATCTTTATCGACAACCTGGGCAAGATCGTCAAGAGCGACAACGCCCAGGACATGGAGACGTTTTTACAGTGGATGGACGCCTTCGGCGAGGCCCGCGGCGTCAAGTTTACCGCCACCATCAGCGCCGACCCCGATACCGCCACCGAGGGCATGCGGAAGTATATGTGATTGCTACAGAGAGAGGACCGGTCCAAAAGGACCGGTCCTCTCAAACTATCAAAGAAAAGCGGCAGAATATGCTGGCGGTAAGGAGGATAGTGTGAAAGGAACCCAAGAGGGGTTCCTTTCGCGTGCAATCAACCCGCCGTACCCCAAGGGCATTTCCTCGCCGCTGCGCGGCTCAGGCACAACGACAAATTTCGGCCTGCGGCCGAAATTTGCCTCAGCTTGTCAAAAAACCTACCGGTTTTTCGACAAGCTGAGACCGCCCCATCCGGGGCGGTCTCGCTATGGTTTACTCGGTGTAGGGCTTGTTGGTATCGATGAACATCCCCTGCTCTCTGCTCCAGCCCACGCAGAAGTCCAGGGCCTTGCCCAGGTCACGGAGCTTGAAGTAGTTGCTACCGCCGATCTTGTAGACCTGGACGTCGATCTTCTGGGCGTCTACGTAGATGGCGTCGTTGCTGGGGGTAGCGGATTGATTGCCGCCAGTGGCCGCGCCGGAGAGGTCACCGTCCTGCCTCGTGTAGGACTGGCCGGTGGTGGCGGTGGCGGACTTGGTGGTGTTGTCGTAGCCCACGGCGAACTGTTTCTCGGTGCCATTTAAAAGGGCGGCTACATCGCGGATTTTGAAGTAGTTATTGCCGTCGATCTTGTAGACCGTAGGATCAGCGGCGCTGCCGTTCACCGTCAGCTTGTCGTTGGTGGGGGCGGCGGTGGCGGGCTGCTGAGTACTTACGCCGCCGTTGTAGTGGATATTGGCCTTGGTCAGCGCCTCGTTGTAGTCGTCGATTTTGATGGTCTCCCACTGCGCCTCCGTACCGCCGTAGTAGACGTCCGTCAGACTGGTGTTCCAGAACGCGGCGTAGCCAATCCTGGTCACACTGGCGGGAATGGTCACCTCGGCCAGGCTGTCGCAGTCCCCAAAGGCCCACTCCCCGATGGCGGTGACGCCGGAGGGGACGGTCAGCTCCGTCATGGTCCGCAGCACATGAGGCGGGTACTGCCAAACCATAGGATGTACGCCCGTTCCGGTTTCGCTGTCCCCATTGACCCGGTTCAGGAGCGCATCGGTGTAGTAGGTTTTCCAGTTGTCCGTATTCGTCGATGAATAAATTCTGTCCCCGGTAAGATGAAGCCCGAATTCCGCGCCCCATTTTTGGTTCATGCGCTCCATGAAGTGCAGAAATTCATGGACGTATATACTCGGCGGAAATTCCTTTTCAGTGGCGCGTAAGGTGTTCACGTAATACTCCCGATTGCAGAGATTAACAAACGAATGGCCGGTGCCGTTCTCATAGGAGGAGCCGCCCAGTCCCAAATAGCCCATGTGATCGTTCAGACTGGCAATACAGGTCACATGGTCATACCGGTCCAGATCAATATTGCTCTTTGCCAGAAGGGGAGCGTCTTGGACCGTTGACAGCCATCCTCCGGTGTCGCCGTAATCCGCCAGCTCTGTGATCGTCGCGTCGATCTCCACGACCTCCACATGGACCCGTATCACACCGACTTGGTTCATGAACTCCTCAAAATCCCGGGCGTCCCCCTTGACAAAGTCGATTTCATCCTGTGTCATGGAATACTTTGTGTGTTTTTTTATGTCGTTTTGCATATAGTCTGCATCCACATTCTTGAAGACGGCAAACAGAAAGTACCAGTCGGGCAGGGGTTCCTCCGCCGCCAGGGCGGTGGCGGGTAGCAGGGACAGGCAGAGGATCAGGGCCAGGGCGAAGGACAGGATTCTCTTTCTCATTTTCTGTTTGACATATTTTTTGCCGGTACTGCGGAGGGACGGCGGGACACACATTCTGGCATCATTATACTTCCAAAGCCCCCTGTGCGCAACCTCTTTTTCCAGCAAGAGCAAGCGGGTTGATTTGACGCGAAAGGAACCCTTCCTGGGTTCCTTTCACACTATCCTCCTTACCGCCGCTAAAACTCTATTGACTTTTTCGACAGACTGAAAATCCACACGTCTTTTTTAATTTGCCAGCTTTTCCAGTGTTCCGTACGCGTTGAGTTCGCTGGCTGCAAATGTATCGGTCAGGCTGTTCTGGTCGGCGAACAGGATGTTTCCGCTGGAGGTCAGCGGCAGCAGGCAACTGCCGGCGCTCAAATCCTCCGCCGGATTTTCCAGCAGCAGAAGGAGGGGGTTTTCCGCCTCAATCGCTTCCGCCGCGCCCAGGGTCACATTGACCGGGAATGCCAGCAGACCGCCTCCCGCGTACTCGTATAGCGCGGCCCCTGGGGGGAGGACGGCGCCGTCCGCGGTCAGAAGGGGCATCTGGCACTCCAGAAACGCCTCCATGTCCGCCGTGACGCTGTCGGGGTCCGCCGGCCTCAGTTTCTGGACGTCGCCGAAGCGCTCCACCCAGCGGCGGTTTGTCAGAATGAGGTGGTCGTATGTCCCCAGCTCGCCGTCGGTGAGCTCGATGGCGCTGTCCACCACGTAGGAGAGCAGCAGGCCGTCCCCCTGGGAGCGGAGAAAATCCGCCCCCGCGTCTGTCAGCTCCTTGCGAGCGCACACCGTATCAATATCGGTATAGGCGATATATAAGAGCCCGCCGGTGTCATATTCGGTCAGAGTGCCGGACCCTCCGCAGCCGGAAAGTCCGGCCGTCAGGAGAAGGGCCAGCGCCGCGGTCAGCATCTACTTCATGTCTGTTTCCTCCCCGGCGATTTGTACCGTACACAGTATAGCGGGGAGCGCCGGGAACTGCCATAGCTTTGGCTTACATATTCCTAACAGCGGTGTAAGATTACGCTCCTTTTGTCCGTCGCTTCTTCCCGTAGAACAGCCACAGCGCGCCGCCGCTGAGGAGGACCGCCGCCGTTACCAGACCCACGGTGAGCAGGGTGAATGTGGGGGGCAGGGGTGGCTTTTGGGCGGGGGTGATGACGGCCTTGGGGATCTCCCGCGTGGAGACGATGCGCTCCCCGATCTCCGGGTTCTCCTTGTCCTCCGAAGCGGGAGGGACGCCGTCGCCGGCGCTGGGGTCGTCTAAGAGCACCCAGAAGTGCCGGTGGCCGTAGAGGTAGGAGCAGTAGCCCCAGAGGTGGCCCTCCTCGTCGGTGTAGGTGAAGACGCCGTACTCCTTCAGGCCATTGAGCAGATCCAGGCCGGCGTCGCCGGAGTAGGAGTAGCTGTACCGCTCCGCGTTGGGGTAGGGCCAGATCACCAGGGTGGTCTTGCCGGCGGCCAGGTAGGCGTCGAAGAGGGGGGCCGTCACCGACTTGTCCACAGGGAGGATCTCGTCGCCGTGCTCGGCCTCAAAGGAGAGGTAGTCGTAGATCAGGGACAGCTCCGAGAGGGGGGCCCAGCCCTCGGTATCGGCGCTGTTGACGTAGCCCCAGTCCCGGTAGAGGACGTAGACGTTCAGGCGCTGGCCGTTCTCCACCTGGGCAATGACCACGCCGTCGGGGGCGCTGCGGACATCCACGTAGCCCTGGGGGCTGTTGGCGGTGTAGCTGCGGTTGTGGTACTCGCAGTCCAAGGCGTGCTGCTGATAGAAGCGGTTGTCCGGCTCCCAGAGCACGTCGGCAAAGGCGGGGAGGGTGAGGGACAGGGACAGGAGCAGGGTGAGGAGCAGGGCGGTCAGTTTGGTTCTTTTCATGGGGAATCTCCTTTCGCCGGCTTTTTGCGGTAGAAAAACCAGAGGGCGGCGGCGCTGAGGGCCACCGCGCCGCCCATCAGCACCGCTGGCAGGTAGTTGGACAGGGGCGGCTGGGGCTCCCGGGCGGGATAGAACTTGATGGGCGGCGCCTCCCGGACGGACACCACCCGGGGCCGGGGGTAGGGCGCGGCGGTACCGTCCGGCCGGTCGTACTCCATCTGCCCGTCCCCGGCCTCTGGGGTGGAGAGGCAGACCCAGTAGTCCAGCTGGCAGCCCAGGGCCCAGACATAGCCCTCCGGGTCGGTGTAGAGGTCGGTGATGTGGTCGGCCATGCGCGCAAAGACTTCCGCCTCCTCCCACTGGACGTAGCGGGCCCGCTCCGCGTTGGGGTAGTCCCAGTACACCACGTAGCCGTCCTCCCGGTCCGAGAGCAGGGCCTCCACCTGCTCCCGGTCGCAGGGGGTGAACTGATCGCTGTATTCTTCCGCAAAGGAAATTTCGTCGTAGACCACGGACAGCTCACTGAGGGGGACCCAGGCGTCCCAATAGGTGTCGCCATAGTATTCGACAAAGACCCAGTCCTGATACCGTGCGTTGCTGAGGAGCCGCACCCCGTTCTCCTCCTGGCGGATTATCCGGCCGCCAGGGGCCTCCCGGAAGTTCACATAGCCCTGGGGGCTGTTGGCGTAGTACAAGCGGTGGTCATATTCGCACTCCTCCTCATGCTCCACGAAGAAGTCGTTGGGCGGGACATCAAGTACGTCAGCCCAGGCGGGGAGGGCCATCGACGCCGCCAGCAGGACTGTCAGCAAAAGGGTGGAAAGCCTAAATTTCATGGGGTTCCTCCTCTCCGTTTCTTCTTCCCATAGAACACCCAAAGCGCCCCGCCGCTGAGGACCACCGCGCCGCCCGCCAGCGCCGCCGGCAGATAGTCGGCCGCCGGCGGCGCCGGCTCCCGGGCGGGGTAGAGCGTCACCTCCGGCAGCGCCCGGACAGACACCACCCGGGGGTTGGGGTTGGGAATGTAGGTCCTGTCTAAATACTGAAAGAGTTCCGTGTGTCCGTCCCCGGCGTCCGGGGCGGAAAGGCAGACCCAGACCTCCTTATACCCCAAAAAGGGATGATAGAGGGGCATTCCCCATAGAAATCCCTCCTCGTCGGTAAAGGTTTTCTTAAAGCCGTAGAGGAGGAAGTCCTCATAGGCCTCCCCGCCCTCCGCGTAGGCGGAGAGCGCCTGCTCCGCATTGGGATAGGGCCAGAGGACTATGGCGTCGCTGTTTCGCGCTTCGATCAGGCGCTCGATCTGCTCCCCATCGCCGGGGACGAGCTCCCCGGCAAAGTCCTCCTCAAAGGCCAGGCGGTCGTAGACCAGGGCCAGGTCCGCCAGCGGTACCCAAGCACCCCGGGCGTCATTCTCCAGCCGGTCGTCCGAGGGCTCCGCCCCCTCCTCCTGGCAGCCGATGCAGCCCCAGTCCTGATAGGTGGCGTAGACCGTCACCTCTGTCCCGTTCTCTGCCTGATAGATCACCTGCCCGTCGGGGCTCTTTCGGCCGTCGATGTAGCCCTTGGGGCTGTTGGCAACGCCCCGCCGGATGGTGAAGTCGCATTCTCTGGTGTGTGCGTCAATGAAGCTGTTCTCTGGATACCAGATCATATCAGCCAGCGCCGGCGCGGCCAGAGACGCCGCCAGCAGGGCCGTCAGGAACAGGGCCGCGAGCTTTCTCATCCTCATCTCCTCCTCCGCAGGATCAGAGCCGTGACCACCGCCGCAGCGAGCACCAGCACCGCCGGCAGCACCCCGGAGCGCACGAGCGCCTCCCCCGGGCCGATCACGTCGGCCCGGGCGGTGACGCCCAGGCCGGCGGCGAGCGTGAGGGCGAGCAGAATGGTTCGTCTCATGTCAGTTTCCTCCTGATTTACAGTAGAATTTGCAGCAGGTATCCAGCCGAGTAGGAAAACGCGTTGGCGCAGAGGGAGAGCAGGAAGGGCCGGCGGACATCGCTGTCCAGGTGCCGGTAGCACATCCACTCCACCAGCACCACCAGCGTCTCCAGAAACGCCGTCACCGGCAGGGGAGACAGGCCCCGGCCCATGGTGAGCACGCTGTAGAATAGGTTCACCGGGGGGTTCGTCAGGCAGTTTACCAAGGCCACCAGCCCCAGCTGCCGCCGCCCCCGGAGGCCCCAGAGCAGGGCGAACCCCTCCTCCAGCAGAATCGTCAGCGCCAGGGGGACAAGGAAGGGGATCAGCATGTGCGTCCCTCCTCCCACAGTCCCAGGCCCAGGAGGCCCAGGGAGATGACGGTCACCGCCGCATAGGCCGCCGGCGTGGTGAGGAGGGAGGGCCAGCCCAGGTAGGAGGGCAGGAAGCCCAGAAACAGCGCGAAGGTCAGCAGGCCGAAGGTAAAGCCCTTGGCCCCCGGCAGCAGCCGGGCCGCCGCCCAGAGGGTGATGGGCATGGTCATGTTAAAGAGCAGCACCGCCAGGAGCCCCGGCAGGGGCAGGGTGCAGAACATGTACAGCACCGCCGCCGCGGTCAGGGACGCCGCGGAGGCCCGCCGGGGGCCCAGACGGTCGGAGAGGAAGCCGCCAACCGCCTTCCCCAGCACCAGCATCAGCGTCAGAGGGAGGGCCCAGTCCGCCTTCCAGGGGAAGGACTGCTGCATCCCCATGTAGGAGCGGAGCACCACCACCAAAAACAGCGGCACCAGCACCGCCGGCCGGCCGGCACAGCCCAGGTCCGGCAAAGCGTTCTCTGAGCGCAGGGAGCCGCAGGTCCGGCGGCAGAGGAGCAGGATGGCGGCGGCCAGGGCCAGCAGGGTCAGAGACGGCAGCCAGAGGGGGAGGATGCCGGTTTTCCCGCAGAGGGTTCCCAGGGCCAGGCCCAGGGCGCCGGGGGAGACGAAGATGCCCAAGGCCGCGGCCCTCTTGGTGCTGTCGTTGAGGGTGTCCAGCCCCCCGCCCAGGTGAAACAGGGCGTTGCCGATTCCCGCCGCCACCGCCAGGGGCAGGGCGGCGGGGAGCAGGGGGGACAGGGCCGTCAGGACGCAGCCGGCGGCGGCCACCAGGCCGTTGCGGTTCAGCCGGTCCGCCACAGCGCCTAAGGGCATCTGCATGGCGAAGGCGCAGAAGTTGTAGAGCAGCAGGCCCAGGGCCCAGTCCGGGGATCCGGAGGCCAGGCGGAAGAGGAGAAAGGCGCAGGAGAAGTCCACGGCAAAGTGGGCGAGGCTGTAGAGGGCGAGGCGGGGGGTGTGGGGCATGGGGCAAGCCTCCTTTTTTTGAGATAGGAGTTAGGAGATAGGAGATATTTATAGAGGGGAGAGTAAAATTAGGAATTAGGAGTTAGGAATGGATGTGCCGCCTTTGGCGGCGGATTTGAAATTGGGGGGAACGCCGTATATTCAAGATTTTCCCTTCAGGGGAAGGCGGCGCGGACTGAAAGGCCGCGACATACAGCGGGAACCGGCGGAGCTGTTACCTATTTAGACGTATGGGACGGGGAAAATGTGACAGCGTGGCGAAAAAAAGCCCTCTGCAAGAGTTTCGCCGCCCGGAGGCGGCGAAATCAATTTAGATCATTTTTGCCGGAAACCGCGTTTTCGGCAAAAATACTTCTCGCGGAGCGGAGTGTGCGAGCGATAGCGAGTGCATGGAGCGCAGCGCAAACCCCTTCGCCGGAAAGCCCAGCGCAGCGGGTTTCCGGCGAGCGCGGAGCGCGGAGGAAACCGCGTTTTCGGAAAAACACTATGCGCTCACGCGCTCGGCCTGGAAAAAAGCCCCCGCAGGTGAAATCCTCGTTTGAAATTTCTAATTTCAAACGAAAACTTTATTCCCCAATTCGTTTGAAATCCTCAGATTTCAAACGAGACTATTTAGATCATACGGCGTGGTCTGGTAGACGAAGTAGTTCAGCCAGTTGCTGTAGAGCAGGTTGGCGCAGGATCGCCAGGTGACGCGGGGGGGCTGGGTGTCGTCGTCGTCGGGGTAGTAGTTTCTGGGCACGGCGATGGGGAGACCCGCGTTCTTGTCCCGGAGGTACTCACGCTCCAGCGTCCGGGGGTCGTACTCGCTGTGGCCAGTGATGAAGATCTGCCGGCCGTTCTCCGTGCTCATGGCGTAGACCCCCGCCTCCGGGGAGGAGGCCAGAATCTTCAGGCAGCCCGCCCGCTCGATGTCCTCCCGGAGGACCGTGGTGTGGCGGGAGTGGGGGACCATGAACACGTCGTCGAAGCCCCGGAAGAGCATGTTGCTCCGCCGCTCCACCACGTGGGGGAAGACGCCGAACATCTTCTCAGGGAGGGGAACCTTGTTGATGCCGTAGTGGTAGTAGAGCCCCGCCTGGGCGCCCCAGCAGATGTGGAAGGTGCTGTGGACGTGGGATTTGGACCACTCCATGATCTCGCAGAGCTCCTCCCAGTACTCCACCTCCTCAAAGGGCATCTGCTCCACCGGCGCGCCGGTGATGATGAGGCCGTCGAA
>CANDEH010000094.1 GCA_947383645.1 uncultured Clostridia bacterium
TAGCTGTGGGCGGCGATCTTGGGATAGCCGGTGGTGCCGGAGGTGAAGAACATCAGCATGAGATCGTCCCCGCAGGGGGCGTCCTCTGTCCGGGGGAAGTGGGAGCGGTACATGGCGTACTCCTCGTCGAAGTCGTGCCAGCCCTCCCGCTGGCCCCCCACCAGGATTTTCAGCTGTAAGCTGGGGCTGTCCTTCTGCGCGATATCCACCTGGTGGGCGGTGTCCCCGTCGGCGGTGCAGAGGATGGCGCTGACGCCGGCGGCATTGAAGCGGTAGGAGAAGTCGTGCTCCTGGAGCTGATTGGTGGCGGGAATAGCGACAGCCCCCAACTTGTGCAGGCCCAGAATGGCGAACCAGAACTGGTAGTGCCGCTTGAGCACCAGCATGACCCGGTCCCCGCGCTTGATGCCCAGAGCCTTGAAGTAGTTGGCCGAGCGGCTGCTGGCCCGGGAGATGTCGGCGAAGGTGAGGCGGCGCTCGATCTTGTCCCGGTCCAGGTGGAGCATGGCCAGCTTGTCCGGGTGCCTGGCGGCGATGGCGTCCACGCAGTCGAAGGCGAAGTTGAAGCGGTCCGCGTTGGGGAAGGTGAGGGACTCCAGAACGCCGTTCTCGTCCTCCTTGGCGTTGATGAAGTCCTTGCAGACGTAGTCGGCGGTGGATCTCGCCTCCACGATGGAACGGCGGACGGCCATCTCCTCCGCCTTCTCCCCGGAGATGACCACCGCGCAGAACACGCAGGGCCGGCCGCCTACGGCGATCATACCGTGGGGGGTGGAGGAGTTGTAGAGGATGCTGTCGCCCTCGCTTAAAATCTCCGTGTTTTCGCCCACCTGGACCTTGAGCTGGCCGGAGAGGATGATGTCGAACTCCTGACCGGCGTGGGTGGTCAGGTGGATGGGCATCCGCTGCTGGGCCTCCTCGTACTCGTAGGTGCAGTAGTAGGGCTCGGCTAATTTGTTGCGGAAGAAGGGGGCCAGGTTGGAGATTTCGATGCCCGGCTCCTTGGCGGTCTGCTGGCCCTCCCCCCGGCGGGTGACGGTGTAGCTGCGCAGATTGGCGCTGTGGCCCTCCAGGAGATCGGTGATGCCCAGGCCGAAGGCCAGGGCGCACTTGTGGATGAAGGTAAAGGGCAGGTCCGCCTTTCCGGCCTCGTAGGTTCGGTACTCGGCCATGGTGGTGTCGGTCTTCCGGGCCATCTCCTCCTCGGTGAAGCCGCAGATGTTGCGCATTTCCTTGATGCGGAAGGCCACCTCGGCCAGTTGATTTGCCACGCGGTTGGGTTCCATTTGCTTCGTCCTCCTTATACAGCTTGTCTCGAACTGAATTGCTGCCGAAATAGAAAAAACCCGTCCCAAAGATTCCTCTTTGAGACGAGTTCATAAACAAGTTTATGTACCCGCGGTACCACTCAAATTGCGCCCCGGGGGACGCCGCTCTCGAGCTCCAGCAAGCCCTATGCCTTGACGCAGCAGTCACGGGAGCATCCTACTTGCCCGAGGGTGTTCGGACCTCCAGCTCAGAAGGGATGGGACACTGAGTGTAGCCGCCGCCGGGCTTCCACCACCCCCGGCTCTCTGTGGGCGAAACGCACTCGTCCGTCTTCGTCATCGCTTTTTGTTTCCTGATTCAGTTCACGGTGAATTTTACTACAGAACGGACAGAATGTCAAGGGATAATTTCCACACCGGCGGCGCCAAGGCTTTCGGGCCATGTATGAAAATTGTCAAACATGGCCTATTGGGAAGCCGCATCCCCCTGCGCACGCCTGTAGTACGCTTTAATGACATCTTCCAAGGTAATTTCTGCCATCCGGCTTTCCGCGCTCCGCTGGACCGCGGCGTAGCAGCCGCTCAGGGCCAGCTGGATGTTGACGCCAACGCCGCATTCGGGATTGGTGTGGGTGTCCAGATGAAGCAGGGGCTTATTCCCCTCCACTGCCCGGTAGATATCCAGCAGCGCAATGGCGGAGGGCTCTCTCGCCAGGGACGGCGCGGCCTGTCCCCTTGTGCCGTTCAGCAGGCCGGCCTTTTTCAGCGCGGCCATAAGCTGGCGTACATAGGAGGGATTGGTCTTGATGCTGTACGCAACAGCGCTGCTGGACAGGTCCTGCCTGGGATTTAGGTGGATAAATACCATAATATGCACAGCATCGCTGACACGTGTAGAATATTTCATCGTATCCCCCCAAAAAATTTTTAAATCCATATTGCAATTTATAAAATTGCATGATATGATAGAGACGATGTTAAGAATAAAATAACATATAGGCGGTATGAAGTCAAGCGCAAGAGTTGACGGGAGGGAAGACTGTGAACAACTACGAAAAACAGTGCGAGGACTGGCGGCGGAAATTTTTGACCATGGAACAGGAGGATATCTGTAGGCGGCTGCCGGAGGTGAAAAAGACAAAGACGCATTTGCTCCTGTGGCACTACGGCAGACAATTTGCCGTTCATCGGAGGAGCGGCGTGATCTCCGCGCTGTCCGATGACAGGCCTGTGTCCATCATGACGCGGCTGAATATCTACACCCTGTTTTGGTATGCTTCGGCGTCGGCCCGGTTCTCCGGCGAGTGGGTTCCTTTTCGAGATCTGAAGGACGGCGCGCCCTTTGCCGCGGCCTTTCAGAAGGGCGTTCTCACCCCTTTGGCGGCTACGTTCTGCAACCGGGGAGACTGCCTGGAGAAGGCGGCGGCGGCTTTGCGGGGGAAACGGCTGGCAGAGTCCGGTTTCCTGCTGCCGGCTTTTGACTGCATCCCTGTCAAGCTGCTGTTTTGGGATGGCGACGATGAATTTCCGGCTCAGGCCAACGTTCTCTTTGACCGGAGCGCCACGGATTTCATTCATATTGAGAGCATTGTCACGATTGCCACAGAAATGCTCTACCAGATGGTGGACGTGGCGGAGCTGCCCGTCCGCGGAGACGCATTCTACCGGTTTTAATGCCGGGCAGCGTATCACAGCGGGGTTTGCGGCCTGCGGGAGGGCTGCGGTTCTATTGATATTGATAAGAGGAGGCGTCAGTATATGAGCGTGCTGTCCGGCTGCCACGCCGCGCGAAATATGGTTACGATAGAGGAGATGACGTGTCCGCGATGCGGTGAACCTGTGGAGGTATTTATACGGGATGGCAGGCAGGCGGTCGATGCGGTGTGCGAGCATTGCGGGTTTGCCGCGGCGGGCGTCTATGGCTCATTTTGCGGGGCGAAGGACGCCGCGGCAGGCGTTGATTCGCGGTAAAAGGCTCCGCCTGCTGAAAAGAGGGCGGGCGTTTCCGCCCACCCTCTCAGGTGCAATTGAACATGGACGCTGTCCCGGCAGTCTCTGTAAAAGCCCTGCCGCAGCGGGGCTCAGTCCAGAATCTCCATCAGTCTGCCGCAGCAGACGGGGATGGGCTGACCGGCCTTGATGTGCTCGGTGCGGTTGCAGATATAGCAGTAGACGTCGGTGTCGTAGGGGGCCAGGACCGTGGGCTGGGCCTTGATCTCCTCAGCGGTGAGGCCCTCGATGTGGAACTTGGCCGACTTGTCCTCCGCCTTCATGTAGGTGCCCATGGGCTCCAGACGCTTGGTGCTGCCGGTGCAGTTGCCCATCTTGATCCACAGCGCCTCCAGCTCGGCGGCCTCGGCGGCGTGCTCGGGGATGATCTCCACGATGTCCTTGTCAATGCGAATCTTCATTGGACAGTCCTCCTCTTTGCTTCTCAGCCGAAGTAGCGCTCCAGCAGGCCCTTAAACGCCTTGCCGTGGCGTGCCTCGTCCCGGGCCATCTCATGGACGGTGTCGTGGATGGCGTCCAGACCCTGCTCCTTGGCCATCTTGGCCAGCTCCACCTTGCCGGCGGTGGCGCCGTTCTCGGCCTCCACGCGCATCTCCAGGTTCTTTTTGGTGGAGTCGGTCACCACCTCGCCCAGGAGCTCGGCGAACTTGGCGGCGTGCTCGGCCTCCTCGTAGGCGGCCTTCTCCCAGTACAGGCCGATCTCGGGATAGCCCTCCCGGTGGGCCACGCGGGCCATGGCCAGGTACATACCCACCTCGGAGCACTCGCCGTTGAAGTTGGCGCGCAGACCCTCCAGAATCTTCTCATCCACGCCCTTGGCCACGCCGACAACGTGCTCGGCGGCCCAGGTCATCTCGCCCTTCACCTCGGTGAACTTGGAGCCGGCGACCTTGCACTGGGGGCAGAACTCCGGGGGCGTATCCCCCTCATGGACGTAACCGCATACGGGGCAAACCCACTTCTTCATAGCTGTATTCTCCTTTTTCTCAATTATTATAGACGCCTTTCGGCCGTACTAACAATCCAGCGCCGCCCGGCATCGGGGGCACACCCCCGCGTACTCCACCGCGCAGCCGGTGAGAAGGTAGCCCGCCGTCTCCGTAGGCTCGTCCATCTCCACCGCCGGGATGTCCGCAACCGCGCCGCAGCGGGTACAGCGGACGTGGTTATGCCGGTGGGTGTTGCCGTCGTACCGCTCGCCCTCTCCGCTGAGGTGAAGGCGCAGAATTTCCCCCTCCTCCGTCAGCTGGCCCAGCACACGGTACACGGTGGAGCGGCTGATGGTGGGGTGGTCCCGGCGTACCTCCTCAAACACCGCAACCGCGGTGGGGTGGCAGCACATACGGCGGAGGGTATGACGGATGATTTCCTTTTGCGGTGTATTCCGTCTTGCAGCCATCTTGTTCTCCTTAATAGGACTAAATCCTGATAAGAATATACTACCCCCAATACCGTTTGTCAAGAGAATTTTGTCGCCGGAAAGAAAAATTTTTGCTCTCTGGAGGCAGGATTGGGGAATATGCCGTTGCGTGTCGGGGAAAAATGTGCTACGCTGTTGCCGGCGGATTGCCGCAGGACAATTTTGCTCTGGAGGGGTCTATGGAACCGACCAATTATACCGTGCTCAGCATCAACGGCGACTACGCCTACCTCCGCTCCGACAGCGGGGTGGACAACCAGGTGGCTATGTTTCTGCTGCCTGAGGGTGTGGATGTGGGCAGCCGGCTGCTGTGGGAAAATTTTGAGTGGACACTGCTGTAAGGGGGAACATCTTATGCTGGAAAAGATAATTGACATTGTCAAGCGGGCGGGGGAGATCGTCCTCTCCGCCGAGGATGTGCGTGCGCACACCCACACCAAGACCTCGGCGGCGGACCTGGTGACGGATTACGATGTGCAGGTGGAGGCCTTCCTCCACCGGGAGCTGCTCTTGCTGCTGCCGGAGGCGGTTTTCTACGGCGAGGAGGAGGCGGAGCGGGAGGACCCCACAGAGGGCTGGGCCTTTATCGTGGACCCCATCGACGGCACCACCAACTTCGTCCGGGGTATCGGTCACAGCAATATCTCCGTGGCCCTGGCCCGGGACGGGGAGGTGCAGTATGGCGTGGTCTATAACCCCTACAGGAGCGAGCTGTTTACCGGGTCGCGGGGGAGAGGGGCGTTTCTCAACGGCGCGCCCATCCATGTCAGCGACCTGCCCCTCAGCGAGGGGATCTGCATCATGGGCACCGCCATCTACCGTCGGGAGTTCATCGGCCCCTCCATGGCCATGGCGGAGGCCCTGTTCCGCCGGAGCTGCGACCTCCGGCGCTTTGCCGCCGCAGCCCTGGATCTGTGCTACGTGGCCTGTGGCCGGGCGGAGGTATTCTTTGAGTACAGCCTCTGCCCTTGGGACCACGCTGCCGGCGGGTTGATTCTCACCGAGGCCGGGGGCAAAATCTGCACCTTCGAGGGGGACCAGCCGCCCCTCAGCAGCCGCTGCTCCGTCTGGGCCAGCAACGCCGTCAACGCGGATGTGATGGGGGAGGTCCTCCCCTGACATACCCTTTTCGAGGGACAAAAAGTGCTGCCTGCCGCATTTCCTGGCGCGTTTGCCGCCGGGAGGCGGCAGGTAAAAATTTTTTGTGAATTTTTTATCAAAACCACTTGACAACAGTCCGGGAAAAGCATATACTCCCCATAGCAAGAATCGTTAAATCATTAACAATTTGCGCCGTCACTACTTCTGTTTGAGCTTATGCGTATGGAGGTCGCACATGGAAAAGAATCAACTCATTGATACCGCCGAGGCCCTGACTGCGAAGATGGAGGCCATGCGCGCGGCCCAGCGCGCCTTTGCCGCCTACTCCCAGGAGCAGGTGGACAAAATCTTCTTCGAGGCCGCCAAGGCGGCCAACATGGCCCGCATTCCCCTGGCCAAGATGGCCGTGGCGGAGACGGGCATGGGCGTGGTGGAGGACAAGGTCATTAAGAACCACTACGCCGCCGAGTACATCTACAACGCCTACAAGGACATGAAGACCTGCGGCGTGATCGAGGAGGACAGGGCCTACGGTTTCAAGAAGATCGCCGAGCCGGTGGGGCTTATCGCCGCGGTGATCCCCACCACTAATCCCACCTCCACCGCCATCTTCAAGGCCCTCATCGCCTTAAAGACCCGCAACGCCATCATCTTCTCCCCCCACCCCCGGGCCAAGGGCTGCACCATCGAGGCTGCGAAAATCGTCCTGGAGGCCGCCGTAAAGGCCGGGGCCCCGGAGGGGATCATCGGCTGGATTGACACCCCCTCCCTGGAGCTCACCAACCAGGTGATGCGGGACGCGGACATCATTCTGGCCACCGGCGGCCCGGGCATGGTGAAGGCCGCCTACTCCTCCGGCAAGCCCGCCGTGGGCGTGGGAGCCGGCAACGTCCCCGTGGTCATCGACGACAGCGCGGAGATCAAGATGGCCGTCAGCTCCATTATCCACTCCAAGACCTTCGACAACGGCATGATCTGCGCCAGCGAGCAGTCCGTCACCGTGATGGACTCCATTTACAGCGAGGTCAAAAAGGAGTTCGCCGCCCGCGGCTGCCACTTCCTGAAGAAGGACGAGATCGAGAAGCTGCGGAGCACCATTTTAATCAACGGCGCCCTCAACGCCAAAATCGTGGGCCAGAGCGCCGCCAAAATCGCCGAGATGGCCGGCGTTACTGTGGACCCGGCGACAAAGATTCTCATCGGCGAGGTGGAGAGCGTGGAGCCCTCGGAGCCCTTCGCCCACGAGAAGCTCTCCCCGGTGCTGGCCATGTACCGGGCCAAGACCTTCGAGGAGGCCATCGCCAAGGCGGAGCGCCTGGTGGCCGACGGCGGCTACGGCCACACCGCGTCGATCTACATCGACCCCAGCCGCACGGACCGCCTGGACGCCTTCTGTGCCGCTATGAAGACCTGCCGGGTGGTGGTGAACACCCCCTCCAGCCACGGCGGTATCGGCGATCTCTACAACTTCAAGCTGCGCCCCTCCCTGACCCTGGGCTGCGGCAGCTGGGGCGGCAACAGCGTCAGCGAGAACGTGGGCCCCATGCACCTTTTGAACATCAAGTCCGTGGCGGAGAGGAGAGAGAATATGCTGTGGTTCCGCACCCCCCAGAAGGTTTATTTCAAGAAGGGCTGCCTCCCTGTGGCCCTGAACGAGCTGCGGGATGTCCTGGGCAAGAAGCGGGCGTTTCTCGTCACTGACTCCTTCCTCTTCCAGAACGGCTATACCAAGCCCATCACCGACCAGCTCACCCAGATGGGCATCGTCTACACCGTGTTCTCCAACGTCCAGCCGGACCCCACCCTATTAAACGCCCAGGAGGGCGCCAAGGCCATGGCCGCCTTCCAGCCGGATGTGATTATCGCCCTGGGCGGCGGGTCCGCCATGGACGCGGGCAAGATCATGTGGGTCCTCTATGAGCACCCCGAGGTGGACTTCGCCGATCTTGCCATGCGCTTCGTGGACATCCGCAAGCGGGTGTACACCTTCCCGAAGATGGGGGAGAAGGCGTACTTTGTGGCCGTCCCCACCTCCTCCGGCACCGGCAGCGAGGTAACCCCCTTCGCCGTCATCACCGACCAGGAGACCGGGGTGAAGTACCCGCTGGCGGACTACGAGCTGCTGCCCAACATGGCCATTGTGGACGTGGACAACATGATGAGCCAGCCCAAGGGCCTCACCAGCGCCAGCGGCGTGGACGTGCTGACCCACGCCCTGGAGGCCTACGCCTCCATCATGGCCACCGACTACACCGACGGCCTGGCATTGAAGGCCATGAAGAACGTCTTCGACTACCTCCCCCGGGCCTACAACGACGGCGCGGACCTGGAGGCCCGGCAGAAGATGGCCGACGCCTCCTGCATGGCGGGCATGGCCTTCGCCAACGCCTTTTTGGGCGTGTGTCATTCCATGGCCCACAAGCTGGGGGCCTTCCACCACCTGCCCCACGGCGTGGCCAACGCCCTGCTGATCTCCCTTGTTGTGGACTTCAACAGCGCGGAGGTTCCCCCGAAGATGGGCACCTTCTCCCAGTACCAGTACCCCCACACCATGGCCCGCTACGCCGAATGTGCCCGCTTCTGCGGCATCGCCGCCAAGAGCGACGAGGAGGCGGTGAAGAGGCTCATCGAGAAGATTGAGGAGCTGAAGGCGGCCGTCGGCATCAAGAAGTGCATCAAGGACTACGGCGTGGAGGAGGAATACTTCCTAGACAATCTGGACGCCATGGTGGAGCAGGCCTTCGACGACCAGTGCACCGGCGCCAATCCCCGGTATCCGCTGATGAGCGAGATCAAGGAGATGTATCTGAAGGCGTACTACGGCAAGTAAGTGATAGAAATAAGAGGCGGACGCACAAAGTGCGTCCGCCTCGCCTTTTCCCGATAGAGAGCCGCCCAGAGCAGCATCACCAGAGGAGACGGAGCAGAATCAGAAAGAGCCCGCACAGGGCACTGACCTTCGCCGCGCGAAAGAGGGACCTGCGGATCAGGCTGCTGCGAAACCGCTGGGCTCTGCGCGCTTCCGCGGGTTTCCCGGGAACCCGGACCGCCAGATACAGGCTCCGGCAGACCACAACCACGGCCACCGCCATGCAGACGTAGTACAGGACCTCCATCCATATGGGCATGGGGTGGAAATATTCCCCGAAAATCGTCACGGACATGCCTCGCCACCTCCGCCCTCCTTGTTCGCGTCCTCCTGGACGCTATAATCGTCATAGTGCACGCCCCCTGCAAAGCAGGCCCAGGCCGTAAAGAGGAGAAAGATAGCACTGGTAAAGAGATCCGTAGCACGAGTACCCGGGAGTACAATCTCTCCGGGGGCAACATGCCAATTGCTGTTCGGCCGCAGAACCGCGAACCAGACCGCCGTCCCCAGCAGCGCCAGCACCCCTACCACAATGATTGCCAAAACGAGGTCAAACCGTCTCTTTTTCATAATAATTCCTCTTTTTAGCACAATGACAACCGCGCCGCGGAAAATGCCGCCCTCTTACTCATCCAGCTTGAGCACCGCCATAAACGCCTCTGTGGGGAGCTGCACCGTCCCCA
>CANDEH010000095.1 GCA_947383645.1 uncultured Clostridia bacterium
AAGACCCCCATCGTCATGGCCTACTGGGGGGCGGCCAACACCGAGACCGCCTATGGCAAGACGGACTTTGAGATGCAGGTCATCGGTTTCCCCAGCAGCCGCGGGCAGATGCCGGTGATGCCCATGACAGGCTGGGCCGTGGGCGTCAACGCGGAGCACCTTGAGGATGCGGCCCAGGTCCTGGACATCATGGTCTCCGACGCGGCCCTCCAGCTCTTCTCCGAGACCAACCGGGTGATCTCCCCTTCAAAAAATGTGAAGGTGGACTGTGTCAGCGCCCTGAAGCCCCTCAACGACCGGATTGAGGAGGGGGTCTACGTCCTGGGATCCAACGCGGGCATGAGCGTGGAGCAGTGGGGCAACACCTGCCTCATCGTCCGGGAGCTGCTGGGCGGCAAGTCGGTGGAGGAGTGCATGAGGGCCTTTGACGAACTTCAGGCCGCGGCGCTGGAGTGAGCGGACGGAGGGGCCGCGGTGCGGCTGTTTGGGCGAATGGGATAATTCGGCATAGGATTCCTTCGGCAGGGGGAGGGCGCCTTCCCCGACAACTTCTGACTTGCTATTCGCTGTCTGCTGTGCTATACTGTACAGGAATTGCGGCAGGGAGGGGGTGTGCCTGTGGATAAGACCGGGATTAAAATTGCGGCACAGAACCGGAAGGCCTATCATGACTATTTTGTGGAGGACCGCTATGAGGCGGGTATCGAGCTGTTTGGCACAGAGGTCAAATCTATCCGGGCAGGTAAGCTGAATCTGAAGGATGCCTATTGCATTGCCAAGGGGGGTGAACTGTACATCCATGGCATGCATGTCAGCCCCTATGAGCATGGCAATATCTTTAATCGCGATCCGGTGCGGCCCCGCCGCCTGTTGATGCACAAGCGGGAGATCCGCAAGCTGCAATCCCTGGTAGCCGAGGATGGTATGACCCTTGTTCCTCTGAGCGTCTATTTCGAAAATGCCCGGGTAAAGGTGGAAGTGGGCCTGTGCAAGGGCAAGAAGAACTACGACAAGCGGGACGCCGCGGCCAAAAGAGACGCCAAGCGTGAGATTGACCGCATCCGCAAGGAGCGCTGGTGAACGGTTTCACGTGGATTGCCGCAGACAAATTTGTTATTTTTGTTATTAATGTAAACTGAAGGAGGATCATAATGTCTGATCCAGTTGTGACGATTGCTCTGGAGAATGGGCAGGTGATGACGGGGGTGCTCTACCCGGAGAAGGCGCCCAATACCGTGCGCAATTTTATTTCGTTGGCCAATGGCGGCTTTTATGACGGCCTTATTTTCCACCGCTGTATCCCCGGCTTTATGATCCAGGGCGGTTGTCCTGACGGCACCGGCATGGGCGGTCCTGGGTACCGCATTCGGGGCGAGTTCTCCGGCAACGGCTTTGCGCAGAATGATCTCAAGCACACCCTGGGTGTGCTCTCAATGGCTCGGAGCATGATGCCCGACAGCGCCGGCAGTCAGTTTTTTATCATGGTGGATGAGGCGCCCCATTTGGACGGGCAATACGCCGCGTTTGGCCTGATTACAGACAATGTGGAGGCTGCTGTGGCGATCAGCGAAGCTGCGACGGATACGCGTGACCGTCCCAAGGAGCCGGTGGTAATCAAATCCATCCGCGTGGATACCCTGGGCGAGGAGTACGATGAGCCGGAGAGGAAAAAGTAGACCTGCGCTTTTTTATGCGGAGAGCGGTAAAACGGACTCTCCGTTGATCCGGGGGTGTACTGGTTTCGACGGGGATGAGGAAGCGGGATAAGCGGGCGGATGCGCCTAACATCCTTAAAATGGGCAACTTATAAATTAAAGAACAACAACACTGTTGCTGTCGCTGCCTAAATAAAGGCAGCCGTCTGAACCGGAGAGGCCACAGGCCGGGGAAGGCGTCGTTGATGTGGCGTCCGTGCGTGCGGAAAGAGTTGACCGCGCCATGAATCATGACTCTTACCTGACCGTCAGGCGTGATGGTTTGCCTGACGGGAGGGGAACAGGACGGGAGAGCCGTCTGAAATAACCGTCTGCGCCCGGAGAAAATCCCGTGAAATTGTTTTCGGACGGGGGTTCGATTCCCCCCACCTCCACCACTGAAATAGGAAGGACAGGGCATTTGCCCTGTCCTTCCTATTTCAGTGGAAACCTGCGGTTCATTTCACATGCTCAGGGCGAGTGAATCGCCCCTGCGCCAAGGTTTTGCCTTGCGGCAAAACGCTTGTACGCCGCGACCGCGGCGGCTCGCTGATGCTCGCGGCTCTAACGGACCGGAATCTTTTATATCAACGAAACACAACTGGACATTGGACGAACACCTATTATTTCAAAGGTGTCAAAGACGGCTTTGCCGTGATGGTGTGGCTCTGATGTCGAAACGAAAAGAAACGCTGTCAAAGGTTAAAATACCCGTGGCAGCGTTTCTTTTCGCTTTTTAGTAAGTTATCCAAGCGGGGCGCTTCTATGATAAAAAAATCATAAGTTTATACATGGAGCAGATGACTTATAAAAATATGGTGACAGATCCAAGGGCCAAAATACACCTGTTTACAGGGGACTTTTAACTTTTCTGCCTGTGATATCGCTTGACTGCCGGGAGTGAATACGGAAAGTCCAGGCCACCTGCCATGAAAATATCCTTCAAACATCTGGCGCAGCCTCAAAAGGCGGCGTCAGATATCAGCCGGATAGAAAAATGGCTTGCAAAAACCGTGTCCTCTCAGTATAATAGCAGGTGGCTGTGTGCCAAATATAAATTCTGACAGACAGACGGAGAGAGCAGCTATGAAAAGAATCGAACCTTCAGCAAAGAGCCCGGAGGGAAAGCAGACCCGCATTGGCAAGAGGGTCGGCAATGTGGTGGTCATCATGCAGATGATCTCCGTTGTATTCGCTGTGGGCATGTGTGTGATTATGTTCCGCTCCCTGGCCATAGGGATGCTGAAACAGCGCTGTACCAATGGTACCAATATGTTGAGCTACGTTCTCAGCCAAACGGACGGCACAGAGGATGTCAATCAGCTGCTGGATGAGCTGAAAAGCCGCATGGGCTGTGAGTTTACCATTTTCGAGGGGAATACGCGGGCCTACACCACCGTGATCCAGAACGGACAGCGGGTGGTGGGGACGGCGCTGTCCGCCGAACTGTCCGAGATCGTGCTGCAAAAGGGGCAGAGCTATGTGGGTACGGCAACCATTCTGAACGAGCAGTACCTGTGCTCCTATGTCCCCGTCAGAGACGCCTCCGGGGCGGTCACCGGGATCCTCTTTGCCGGCATTTCCTCCGCGGAGGCCAACCGTCAGATCGTGATGACGGTCATCTGCTCCACCCTGGTGAGCATTGCCGTCATTATCGTGGGCATCTTCTTCCTGACGGCATATCTGAAGAAAACCGTCTCCTCCCCCCTGGCCGAGATCACCCAGGTGGCCAGCCGCCTGGAGCAGGGCAACCTGGGCCTGAACGGCGGCGGGGATAGCAGCATTGCGATCTACTCCAATGACGAGGTGGGCCGGCTGGCCCGCATCTTTGAAAGGACCATCCAGCGCCTCCGGTCCTACATCGGTGAGATCGCCTCCATTCTGGACGCCATCGCCTCCGGAGATCTGACCACCTCCGCCCGGCAGGAGTACGTGGGCGATTTCATATCCATCAAGGCCTCCCTGGACGGCATCCAGGAGAAGCTCAACGACACCCTTTCCCAGATCCGGGCGAGCGCCGAGCAGGTGTCCGCCGGCGCCGAGCAGGTGTCCAACAGCGCCCAGGCTCTGGCCCAGGGGGCCACGGAGCAGGCCAGCTCGGTGGAGGAGCTCTCCGCCACCATCAGCGACATCTCCGAAAACGCCAGGCGGACCGAACAGGCCACCGGGGAGGCCGGCCGGTTTGTGGAGCAGGCCGGCGGCCAGCTGGGCGTCAGCATGGAGCACGTCAAGCAGCTCAACGCGGCAATGGATAAAATATCCAGCTCCTCTGAGGAGATCAGCAAAATCATCTCCACCATCGAGAATATTGCCTTCCAGACCAATATTCTGGCGCTGAACGCCGCCGTGGAGGCGGCCCGGGCCGGCGCCGCCGGAAAGGGCTTTGCGGTGGTCGCTGACGAGGTCCGCAACCTGGCCAACAAGTCCGACGAGGCTGCCAAGGCCACCAAGGCCCTGATCGAGGGATCCATCGCCGCCGTGTCTGAGGGCAGCAGCGTGGTGGGCGAGGTGACCCAGTCCCTGGAGCGCACCAGCGTCAGCGCCGGGGGCGTGACCTCCCAGATGTCCATCGTGGTGGGGGCGGTGGAGAAGCAGACCGCCGCTCTCAGCCAGGTCAGCGAGGGCATTGGACAGATTTCCAATGTGGTGCAGACCAACTCCGCCACCAGTGAGGAGAGCGCCGCCGCCAGCGAGGAGCTCTCCTCCCAGGCCAGCCTTCTCAAGAGCCTGGTCGCTGCGTTCCGGCTGAAGTAGGGGAATATTGGCGCACCGCGTACATCGAAAAGCGGCTCCGCTTCATGCTGTATCCATTGGAATGACGGGGGGTTCAATAAAGCCTTGATAAAGACTTCTTTTGACCATGCCCTTTCTACCGATTTTCAAGTGTGTCGACTATAAAGCCTTTTGGAACCACCGGCACTGCCAATGGTTTTCTTCTGTAAAAAGGGGGCGACAGTTTTTAGCTGTCGCCCCCTTGCGCTTCCCACCGCATACGCAGCCCTCCGGCGGTCCCAGGCTGCGCGTCACACAACAGAATATCTGCAAAACCAATCTACCGAAAGACCTTCCCGTCGGCGCTGAGAAGCTGCTCCCGGTGAACGCGGACGAAGTCCGGCTGATACGCAGGCAGATGCCGTGCCGCAGCGGCGGCCAGCAGAGCCGGGTTTACCCCCGGATTCTGCGCTTGAACCACTGTGCGGAGGATCAGGTCGCCCTCCTCCGCCTCCACCTCCACGGTGTGGATCATGGGGCGGATGTCCACATCCGCCATCTGCTTTTTCTTGTTGCGCTTGGCCACCACCACCTGCTCCCCCAGGAGCAGGCTGCGGACGGCCTCCGCCCCGCCGGGGGGCAGGCCGTTGTCATACTCCATGGTCACCAGGGCCTGCAAATACTGGAGGTCCCGCACCGGCCTCTCCGGCGCATGGCACTCGAGCACCCGGACCCCCTGGGGCAGGCAGGGGGCCAGCCGCGCCGGCAGGGCGGCGCAGTCGATCTCCTCCTCCGTCTCAAAGTCCAGCAGCTCGCAGACGCTGGTCTGCCCCACGGACAGGGGCAAAACGAAGGACATCAGGGGGTGGGGGTGGAACCCCGCCGAGTGGCGGATCACCATCCCTGCCCGGATAAACACCCGCTGAAAGGTTCTCAGCAGGTCCAGGTGGGAGATGTAGGAGGCCACCCCCTCCTTGGCAAAGCACAGCCGCACCTTAGACATCGCAGGTCCCTCCCACCATCTTGTTGGCCCCGCAGCCGCTGCACCTGGTGCGGCAGTCCGGGGTGGTGACGGACTGGTAGCACCGCTCCCGCTCCCGCCACAAATACTCATCCCCCACGCCGCAGGAGATGACGGACCAGGGGAAGATCTCCTCCCGGCCCCGCTCCCGGTTGGCGTAGAAGGCCGGGTCCAGGCCGCACTCGTCAAAGGCCTCCAGCCAGCGGTTCAAGTTGAAGTAGTCCTGCCAGGCGTCCAGATGGGCCCCCTTCCGGAAGGCCCGCTCCAGCACCCGGCCCAGCCGGCGGTCCCCCCGGGCCAGGACGGCCTCTAAGAAGCTGGTGTCCCCGTCGTGCCAGTTGTAGGTCACCGCCCGGGCGGTCATGTGCTGGCGCAGGAGCTTCACACGGCGCTCGTACTCCTCCCGGCTGATCTGGGGCTCCCACTGGAAGGCGGTGAAGGGCTTGGGCACGAACCAGCTGGTGGAGACAGTGATCCGCACCCCCCGGGCCTTATTGCTGGCGTGCTCCCGCCAGCAGTGGACCACATGGTCGGCCATCTCGGCGATGCCGATGATGTCCTCGTCGGTCTCCGTGGGCAGGCCCAGCATGTAGTAGAGCTTCACTGCGTTCCACCCGTTGGAGAAGGCCCGGGTGAGGCTCTCCATCAGATCCCGCTCGGTGAGGTTCTTGTTGATGGCGTCCCGGAGCCGCTGAGTTCCCGCCTCCGGGGCGAAGGTGAGGCCCGCCTTGCGCCCCCTGGCCAGCCGCTCGGTGAGGGCCATGGAGAAGTTGTCCGCCCGGAGGCTGGGCAGACTCAAGCTCACATGGTGGGAGTCGCAGTAGTCCTCCAGGCTGTCGCACAGGGCCACCAGGTCCGGGTAGTCGCTGGTGGAGAGGCTGGAGAGGGTCATCTCCTGGTAGCCAGAGTCGGCGCAGGCCGCCGCCCCGTACTCCGAGAGTTTCTCCTTGCTGCGGCACCGCACCGGGCGGTAGACGTACCCCGCCTGACAGAACCGGCAGCCCCGGATGCAGCCCCGAAACACCTCCAGCGTCACCCGGTCGTGGACAATCTCCGTGGAGGGGACGATGGACTTCACCGGGAAGTAGGCGCCGTCCATGTCCCGGACAATGCGCTTGCATACCTTCTCCGGCGCGCCGTCCCGGGGCGTGATGGCGGCCACGGTGCCGTCCTCGCGGTAGGACACGTCGTAGAGGGAGGGGACATAGATCCCCTCAATATGGCAGGCCTCCCGGAGAAAACGGGCCTTGTCCCACCCCTCCCGCCTGGCTTTCCGGTAGAGCTCCAGCAGATCCACCAGCTCCTCCTCCCCCTCGCCGATGCAGGCCAGGTCGATGAAGTCGGCCAGAGGCTCGGCGTTGTACATGGCGGTGCCCCCGGCGATGACCAGGGGAGCCAGGTCAGGCCGGTCGGCGCTGTGTAAGGGGATGCCGGCGAGATCCAGCATGTTCAAAATGGCGGGGTAGGCCATCTCGTAGCCCACGGAGAAGGCCGCGATGTCGAAGCGGCGCACCGCATCGCCGCTCTCCAGGGCGTAGAGGGGGATACCCTGGGAGCGCATGGCCTCCTCCATATCCCCCCAGGGGGCGAACACCCGCTCGCACCAGACGCCCTCCATGTTGTTCATCACACCGTAGAGAATGCGCATTCCCAGGTTGGACATGCCGATCTCATAGGTGTCGGGGAAGCAGAAGGCCACCCGCAGGTCCACTGCCGCCCTGTCCTTCACCACGGCGTTGTACTCCCCGCCCACATACCGGGCGGGCTTTTGCACCGTCGGCAGGACGCGTTCCAATCTCTTATCCAAAAGGGTTTCTCCTTTGTCTGTTGATTCCCCTATTTTATCCGCTTTTCCCCTGTTTGGCAACCCTGATTCCGTCAATTTAAAAAATGAACTCCCCGGAGAAGACCGGTCGTTCTTTCACGGCCGGCTATATATTCATTTAATTGCCTCTATTGTCCCTTCCATATGTGAAAAGCTACAAATATTAATCCGCGGTTTTGTCAGATATCATAATTTCATTGCCGCCGGTTCCGCCCCATATGCGGGGCGCCTCTCTCTGAAATTTCCCGCTCTCCTCCCCCTGCCGGACACAGCCGCCCTGTCAAAATCCGGCTATATGCCTGCGCATATAACACCCATCTGATTCTGTGGATAGTCGAACCTTTTCAGAGAAAATCCACCCCCCTTCTCCGCCCGAAAAAAATTTGACAAGCACAGCAGAAATCGATATACTTTTTCTGTAAGCGGCGCAGCTACAGATAGGCCGAACGTCTTCCTCGCGGCGCTCCTCCGGTCTCCTGTACGGCTCCGCTTCTCCCCCGATCTCCGGGCCGCGCCTCTCTGACGGGCCCTCCTTTTCAGGGGACAGTCCCAGCACACACCAAAGCCGGTCCCACTATATCAAAAATGGTATAGCGGATACCCCGGACTGCTTCAAGCAGCCGGCCGGCGGTCATCCGCCGTCGGCGCACATGAACAGTATGGTCTTCTGCGTCGGAAGAGAGGTAGAGTAGAATGAAGATCATGGTCATCAACCCCAACTCCTCCCAGCATATGACCCGCCATTTGGACGATGTGCTCCAGCCAATCAAGGACCCGGGTACGGAGCTGTACGTCTGCTGCCCGGAAAACGGCCCTCTGGCCATTGAGAGCGCCTATGACGAGGGGATGTGCATGCCCGGCGTCCTGAAGCTGGTCAAGCAGGCCGAGGAGGAGGGCTACGACGCGGTAATCCTGGCCTGCTTCAGCGATCCCGGTCTCGACCAGGCCAGAGAGATCGTTGACATCCTCGTCTGCGGCATTCAGGAGATTGCCGTCCACGTGGCGGCCATGATGGGGACCAAGTTCAGCGTTCTGACACTGAACCGCGAGCGCGTCCCCAGCAAATACGAGGATATCTACCGCTACAAGCTGGAGCGCGCCCTCTCCTCGGTGCACCCCATCGGCCTGAGCGTCACCGAGGCCGACGAGAACCCCGAGCTGACCCGCCGGCGGATTATGGAGACCGCGCAGATTGCCGCCGAGCAGTTCGGCGCGGAGGTCATCGTTCTCGGCTGCGCCGGCATGGCCGGTTTCTCCGACGAGGTACAGGAAAAGCTGGGACTTGTGGTGATCGACCCCACCTCCGTGGCACTGAAGGTCACCGAGGCCCTGGTACGGACCGGTCTGAAGCCCTCCAAGCGCGGCTTCTACGCCTACCCTCCCTCCTTCGTCCGGGAGGGCCGCGTCAAAGCGGCGCAGGTGCAAATTTGACCCCCCTAATCTTTACAAGATTCTTGCCCCGCCCCGCTTCGCCGCACTTTCCACCGCACCCCTATAGACCAGATGGCCGTCAGCGCCAACCCCGCAGCAACATCAACACTGTCGGCACCACCCTCTCCCACTCCCTCGTCTACCCGACAGGGTAGTCCGTAACGGACGGGGCCAGAACGCAAATCCTTTCGACAACCGGCGATGCCCTGCCGCACCCCCAATAGAACCACCCACGTCTCCCCCGCAGAAGGCCGTGCCAACCACCGACCGTAAAAACCGGGGTTCTTAGGGGGACCGCGGATAAGGGCTGTGCCCCCGACAGGGGGCTAAAG
>CANDEH010000096.1 GCA_947383645.1 uncultured Clostridia bacterium
CACGCTCAGTCTGTCAAAAAAGCCAACAGAGCAGGATGGCGGTAAGGAGGATAGTTTGAAAGGAGCCCAAGAGGGGTTCCTTTCGCGTTAAATCAGCCCGCCGTACCCCAGGGGCATTTCTTCGCCGCTGTACGGCTCAGGCGCAGGCGACAAATTGTGACCATTGGCCGCAATTTGCCGCAGCTTGCCAAAAAACCATCGGTTTTTTTAACAAGCTGAGCCCGGACTGCATCGCAGTCCGGGCTCTGGTTCAATCGGTTGTCACTGTGCAGCCTTCTGTACCGCAGCCTGGGGAATGAAGTGGAGCATAGCCCTGCTGAGCGCCGCTGCCACCAGGGCGCACACGACTACCTCCAGCGCCACGTTCAGCGTAAAGAAGCTGAGGAAGATCGCGAAGAATCCGGTGCCGCCGAAGTAGGAGTTCTGAAAAATACCGACCACCATGCCGACAAAAAACACCGTATTGGTCAGCGCACCGGCCACGGAGGTCACAATAAAGCTGACTGCGCCCACCCGGTCCACCTTGCGCAGGGCCGGGAAGAGGAGGCCCGCCACAATGCCGATAAGCACGCGGGGTACCATGCAGCAGAGGAAGGTGGCGATGGGGTTGATACCCAGCAGCGCCGCGCCGAAGAGGCTGGTGGAAAAGCACTGTGCGAAGCTGGTGAGGCCAAACACCGCGCCCAGAAACGCGCCGGACACCGGCCCCAGGACGATGGCGCCGATCACCACCGGGATGGTGATGAAGGTGATCTCTACCGGCCCCGCCTTCAGGTAGCCCAGGGGGGTGTAGGCCATGAGGATGACGATTGCCATAAGTATCGCCGTCAGTGTGATCTTATGGACTTTGCCTGTGCTGTGGTTCATTGCCTGTTCTCCTTTGAGGGTATTTCACCTCGTGCTACCGTCTCCCCTCCGGGGAGTACGGCGCACAAATTTTATAACAACGGGGAGGCCCCGCCATTACCTTTAAGGAAGTACAGCTTCTAAATCTTTTTAACCGTATTCAGCCGGTAGAGCTCCCGCAGGCCCTTCAGCGTCAGATCCGCATCCAAGATGATTTCGCTGCGGCAGGAGGCGGTGAGCAGACCAGCGGAACCGCCGGTGGCTACGGCCTTCGCCCCCGCCATTCCCGGCAGGGTCCGATAGCGGTCCAGGAAGCCGTCCACCATCATAGCGCTGCCGCAGAGCAGGCCGTAACACATGGCGTCGGCGGAGTTCTTCCCTAAGATATTCTCCCCCGGCGGCCGGAGAGCGATGGAGGGCAGCAGGGCGGTGGAGTTCTTTAGAAGGGCCGCGCTGGCATAGAGCCCCGGGAGGATGCACCCGCCCAGATAGGAACGGCTCTCGTCCACCGCCGCGATGGTGGTGACGGTGCCCGCGTCGATGATGAGCAGCGGCGCGCCGCAGAGGGCCAGCGCCCCGGCGGTGTCCGCGGCCAGATCCGCCCCCAGCTCCGTGGGGTCGTCAATGCGGATGCGAAAGCCTGTCCGGGTCCCCGGGCCCACCTGAATCACCCGCAGGCCGGTGAGACGGACCGCCGCCTCCTCCACCAGACCGGTGAGGGAGGGAACCACCGAGGCCATGATGCACCCGCCAAGCTGCTCCCGGTCCACGCCGTTGACACGGAGAAGATCATAGAGCAGCACCATATACTCGTCGGCGCTGCGCTCCGCCTCTGCGGAGACCTTGGCCCGCATACGAAGCTCGCCGCCGTCAAAGACGCCCACAGTGATGTTGGAGTTTCCCACCACAATGGCCAGCAGCATAGCGTTTTCCCTCCTTTTTCGCTGGCAGTATACCATAATTCCTCGGCGGTGACAAGAGGATTTTTCTGATGCAAATCTCCCCTTGACTTCGCGCCCCGTCTGTAGTATATTGTAATAGAACATTTATTCTATTTTGAAGGAGGCGCCGCCTATGACCGTGATGGACAAGCTGACCATCCTCACCGACGCGGCCAAGTACGACGCCGCCTGCACCTCCAGCGGAGCCCGGCGGGGGAGTAAGAAGGGGTACATCGGCAACACCTCCAGCTCCCTGGCGGGCTGCTGCCACACCTTCTCCGCCGACGGGCGGTGCGTGACGCTTTTGAAGGTGCTGATGACCAACTGCTGCGTCTACGACTGCAAGTACTGCGTCAACCGCTGCTCCAACGACACACGGCGGGCGGCGTTCACGCCGGAGGAGCTGTCGGAGCTCACCATCGAGTTCTACCGGCGCAACTATATCGAGGGGCTGTTTCTCTCCTCCGGAGTCCTCCGGGACCCGGACTACACCATGGAGCGGATGATCCGGGTGCTGGACCTGCTGCGCAACACCCACCGCTTTAACGGCTACATCCACGCCAAGACTATCCCCGGAGCCTCCCCGGAGCTGGTGGAGCGGTTGGGGATGCTGGCGGACCGGCTCAGCGTCAACATCGAGCTGCCCTCGGAGGCGGGCCTGAAGGTCCTGGCCCCCAACAAGACCAGGTCCGCCATCCTTCGGCCCATGAAGCAGATCCGCAACACCTTGACGGAGAACAAGCAGGAGCTGGTGAAGTACCGCCACGCTCCCAAGTTCGCCCCCGCCGGGCAGAGCACCCAGATGATTATCGGCGCCACGCCGGACAGCGACCGGCACATCCTCCGATTGACCCAGGGGCTCTATGATACCTACCGGCTCAAGCGGGTGTTCTTCTCCGCCTACGTGCCGGTGGTGGAGAACAGTCTGCTCCCCACCCCGGACACCAAGCCGCCCCTCCTCCGGGAGCACCGGCTCTACCAGGCGGACTGGCTCCTCCGGTTCTACGGCTTCCGGGCGGAGGAGCTGCTCACCGACCAGGACCCCAACTTCAACCCCCTCATCGACCCCAAGTGCAACTGGGCCCTCCGCCACCCGGAGTTTTTCCCAGTGGAGGTGAACACCGCCGCCTATGAGGAATTGCTCCGTGTGCCGGGGGTGGGCACTGTCAGCGCCCGGCGCATCCTCTACGCCCGCCGGGGCGGCACGCTCTACCACGAGGACCTCAGGAAGCTGGGGGTGGTGATGAAGCGGGCCCAGTATTTCCTGGTGTGCAAGGGGAAGGTCGTGGACGGCCTGCGGTTCTCCCAGGACACGGTTTTGCGGGGTCTCATCGCCGCGGAAAAGCTGCCGGTTCCAGAGATGGAACAGCTATCGCTTTTTGCTTGAAATCTGCGGATTTCAAGCGGTGGGGGCTGAGAGGTATTTTTTCCGAAGACGCGGTTTTTGCGCTTCGCGCTCGTTTGAGACCCGCTTCGCTGGGCTCTCAAACGAAGAGGATTATGTCTCGGCTGAAATGGCTTGCCATTTCAGCCGAGGGATCGCAGCCACCTGCGTCGCACTCGCTCCGCTCGCACGCTTGGCGGCTGAAAGGTATTTTTTCCGAAAACGCGGTTTCCGGAAAAAATGATTTCAGTTTATTTCGCGGCGTGCACCCCAAGAGCATTTCTTTGCTGCCTTTGGAGCGGCTCAGGACATGCGCCGCGAAACTCCGTTGAGGACTATTCGGGGGCTGCGCCTCTGGCGTTTGCCAATGAAATGCAGGCGGAAACTGTAAGAAAATCGTAAACTTCTCCCTGCCCCTTTTGTAAGATTCCTCTGCTATACTCCCCCTATCTCACAGGATTGGAGGAGTATCCCATGTCCGCTTTTGTACTCAAGCTCATCGCCCTGGCGTCCATGGTCACAGACCACACGGCGGCGCTGCTGGTGCCTCTGGGGCCGCTCTACATCTGGATGCGATCCTTCGGGCGGATGGCGTTTCTCATCTATGCCTTTCTGCTCTCCGAGGGGTTCCGCCACACCCGGTCCGCCCCCCGGTACGCCCGGCGGCTGTTCCTCATAGGCGCGCTGTCCCAGATCCCCTACGCCTTTACGCTCAACGCCGGGTTTCAGTGGATACCGGAGCGGTTTGCCCACCTGAACATCTTTTTCACTCTGGGCTGCGGCGTGCTGCTGCTGCTGTTTTTACAGTCGGACCGCCTGGGGCTCTCCCGAAAGGGGCGGCGCTGGGGGCTGGTGCCGTTGGCGCTGATCCCGGCGGCTCTGGGTCAGTTCGGCGTGTGGGAGCTCAGCTATATACTTGCCGGCCTGCTGGCCACGGCCGCCTTGGGCCTGTTTCTCCGGGACCGCCTCCCCTTTGACGCCGGGGCTGTGGTGGACTGGGCGCTGAAGACCGGAGGCGCCATCGCCCTCTACCAGCTGCTCCACAACTGGAGCGAGCGCCTGCTCCACATCGGTCTGGAGTTCGACTACTCCTTCTGGGCGCTGCTGTTCTTCGCCCTGCTCTGGCCCTGCCGGGGACGGCGGAGCCGCGCCGGGGCCATGCTGGCCATCGTCCTGATCTTCTACCCGCCCTGGTACGGCCTGGAGGAGTTCTCCTTCGCCCTGCTGGCAGCGCTGGCCGTCATCCTCTACAACGGCCGTCGGGGTATCGACGACCGCCGCCTCTTCTACTGGGCCTACCCCGTTCACCTGACAGTGCTGTGGGGACTGGGCACTCTGCTGAATTAGGAATTAGGAGTTAGGAATTAGGAATTTTTCCCCGGCGGCAGACTCCTCATTCCTAATTGAACGCTCCGTCTTGGCGGGGCGGAAAGGAGCGCCATGGAGACCATTTACCGCTATGACGGCAGCTTTGAGGGGTTTCTCTGCTGCGTGTTTGAGAGCTATGTGAACAGGGAGCTCCCCGCCGCCTTTCAGACGGCGGAGGATCTGAGCCCTACCCTGTTTCCTACCCGGTGGGTGGAGAGCAACCAGACTCGCGCCCGGCGGATTCTTCGCAGTATCCAGCGGCGCTCCGGCTACGCCCTGGAGCTGGTGGAGAAGGGGTTTCTCACCTGTGCGCCGGAGCGGGAGAGGATGCTCTACCGCTTCATCCGGGCCCTCTACGACTTCGGCCCCGACCTGGTGCGCCGGCTCAGCGACGAGGCGGTCCATCCCCTGGTGAAGGCCGTGCGGCACCTGGACGGGGAGGTCCACCTGCTCCGGGGCTTTACCCGGTTCTCGGACCTGGGCGGCACGCTGGTGGGGGAGATCGCCCCGAAAAACCGGGTTCTTCCCCTGCTACGGCCCCACTTCTGCAATCGGTTCTACAACGAGCGCCTGATTCTATACGACCGCACCCACCATGAGGCGCTGTTCTACCGGGACGGTCAGTGGTGCATTGCGCCCCTGGACCACTTTGAGATAGCCCGGCCCGGTGAGCGGGAGGCCCAGTTCCGCCGGCTGTGGAAGCGGTTCTACGACACGGTGGCTATCGCCGAGCGCTACAACCCCAGGTGCCGCCGCACCCAGATGCCCATGCGCTACTGGGGAACCATGACGGAGTTTCAGGACGAGAGCTACTTCGAGGCAGTCCCGGCGGCAGTGGAGGCGTCCCCATCCCCCGCCGCACTGGAGGAGGGCCGGCAAGGTTAGGAACCGGAGAAGCCCGGAGAGACTTCTCTCCGGGCGGGGAGACGGGCGGTCCCGGCCAGAAGCGGAACCGCCCGGTTTTTGCGGGGAGGAATCCCCGCACCTGATGTGGAGTTCAGGAGCGCTTGTGACTGCGCGGACAAAAGATCCTCCGGAGTGTCCCGGCCTCCTGACAGCTACAGGGAGATCTCGGAGGAGGATACCGGCTGAGCAGAAGCGCATTGGACGATACGCTCGCCCGGCTCAGATCCATGAGCTGACAGGAATACTGTCAAAGACAGCAGCATCAAGGGTTAGGGGGGACTTGGGAGGGAGGGGCGCGGATCTGTGGGGGGCGGAGGGACGCGGCAGGTCAATTGACAGGGCCGCCGTCCGGGCGTTTGCAGGCGGCAGACCCTCCGCGTGTCCAGACCGCGAAATGTCTCCCGGCGCGGCTGCTGTCCGCCTGCGCCTCGGCTATATGGCAGGCTCCGCCGCTTCCCCCCGCGCCAGTTCCCGGCGGTAGAAGCCGATCTTCTCGTCCAGCTTTTGCCGGTGCTCGATCAGCTGGGCGATCTGCCGGTCCAGCTGCGCCCGATGGTCGATGAGCATGGCAAGGCGCGGGGCGGTGGTGGCGCCCCCCTGGGCGCGCAGTTGGGCGAAGCGCCGGATCTCCCCCAGGGGCATCCCGGTGGCCTTCAGCCGCCTGATGAAGGCCACCCAGGCCAGATCCTGCTCCGTGTACATCCGGCGGTTGGCCTGATTGCGTGCCGGGGTCAGCAGGCCCTCCTGCTCATAGTAGCGCAGGGTGTGGACGCTGAGGCCCGTCTTTTGGGCAAATTCTCCGATACCGCAGCACATTTTTTCTCCCGCCCCCTTGACATCGAGTATACTCTACATTGTACACTGGTCCCATCAGAAACACAAGGAGGTCTTTCCATGGAACAAACCTACACCGTCATCACCGGGGCCAGCTCCGGGATCGGGAGGGCGGCGGCCTTGGCTTTCGCCCGGCGGGGGCACCACCTGATTGTCTGCGCCCGGCGGGAGGAGGGGCTTCGCAGCCTGCGGGAGGAGATCGCCGGGGCCTGTCCCGGTGTGGACGTGGCGGTCCTGACAGCGGACCTGTCGGTGCCGGAGGAGGTCTACCGGTTCTACGAGGCGACCCGGGCCTATTCCCTGCGCCTCTGGATCAACAGCGCCGGATTCGGGGACTACGGCGCTGTGGCCGGCGGATCGCCGGAGAAATACGAGGCCATGATCCGGCTGAACGTGTCCGCCGTCACTGTCCTGTCCACCCTCTTCGCCCGGGATTACCGGGATCGGGATGGCGCGCAGCTGATTAACATCTCCTCTGCCGGGGGATATACCATCGTCCCCAATGCGGTAGTCTACTGCGCCACCAAGTTCTACGTCAGCGCTTTTACCGAGGGCCTGGCCCGGGAGCTGAAGACCTCCGGGGCCCTGCTGCGGGCCAAGGTACTGGCCCCCTCGGTGACCAGAACCGGTTTCGGTCAGGCCGCCACCGGGGATGCGGGATACGATTACGACCGGCGGTTCGAGAAGTACCACACGGTGGAGGAGATGGCGGGATTTCTGATGGACCTCTATGACGGCGGGGAGACTGTGGGTATCGTGGACCGGCAGACCTTCGCCTTCGGCCGTACCGCGCCCCGGTTCCCTTACGCCGGCGGGGCCTCCGACGGTCCGGTGCTCTCTTAATGAACGTACTTGAAAACCAGTAAAGGGGTTTTCAGGGCGGGCAATTTTGCCCTGCAAGACAAAAATCCTTGCAATCCAGACAGATTGCAAGGATTTTTCAGGCTGACAAAAAATTCAGCAGAGTATGCCGGCAGCAGGGAGAATCATGCGCAGAGAACCCAAGAGGGGCCCTGCCCCGTCAAATGAGAAGCTGTAGCAGTAGGTGAAGCATACAGATTTGCGAGATAAAATTGGAGATAACAAGGCAAGAAATCGCAGAAATACTTGATGTATTTCAAGATTTTTTAACGCGGTTAGCGGCAATTTAAACCGCAAAGATGTGTGTTGCGCCTATTGGTACAGCTTCTCAGCCCGCCCGTACCCGTGGGCATTTCCTTGCCGCTGCGCGGCGCAGGCACGCCTGTGAATCCGTCATCAAAAGCGCGGGAAGGCGTAAGGCGGGCTCTATAGGGCTACACCTTCTCGGGGATCGGATACACCCAACCGTGGGGGTCGGGGAGGGTCCCCCACTGGATGCCGGTGAGGGTGTCGTAGAGCCACTGGGCGGTGGGGCCGTTGGTGTCGCTGAAGGCATAGACCCTGTCCTGATAGCAGAACTTGCCGATGGGGGAGATCACCGCCGCGGTGCCGCAGCCCCAGGCCTCCTCCAGGCGGCCGCTCTCCAGGGCCTCGACCAGCTCCTCCACGGAGAACAGGCGCTCCTCCACCTCATAGCCCTTGTCCCGCAGCAGCTGGATGCAGGAGCGGCGGGTGATGCCGGGGAGGACGGAGCCGGTGAGGGCGGGGGTGACAATCTTGCCGTTCAGCTTGAACATCACGTTCATGCCGCCCACCTCCTCGATATACTTCCGGTGGACGCCGTCCAGCCAGAGGACCTGGTCATAGCCCTTCTGCTCCGCCCGGAAGGCGGCCCGGTTGGCCGCAGCGTAGTTGCCGCCGCACTTGGTGTACCCGGTGCCGCCCCGGACAGCCCGCACGTCCTGATCCTCGATGAGGATGCTCACCGGCTTGAGCCCGCCGGTGAGGTAGGCGCCCACCGGGGAGAGAAGGATCATGATGCAGGCGTTGGAGATGCTGTGAAGCCCCAGATCCACGTCGGTGCAGAACTCCACCGGCCGGACGTACAGCGACGTGCCCGGGGCGGAGGGCACCCAATCCTGGTCCAGAGCCACCAGCGTGCGCATGGCCGCCAGCAGGTCGGCGGCGCTGAAATCCGGCAGCTGGATGCGCTCAGCGGAAGTGCGCATGCGCTCCATGTTGTCCATCGGACGGAACATCTGGACCCGGCCCTCCGGCGTGCGGTAGGCCTTCAGACCCTCAAAAATCTCCGCGCCGTAGTGAAATACGGCGGCGCCGGGGTGGATGGAGAGGGGGGAAACCGGTACGATGCGGGCATCGTGCCAACCGGAATCCGGCGTATAGTCGGCAAGAAACATGTGGTCGGTAAAAATGGTACCAAAGCCCGCTTTCCGGGGGTCCTCCGGCTTGGGGGCCGGGGCGGCAGTGCGCTGTACACGGATATTCATATTGGATTCCTCCCAGTTTTTGTAGGTTTACGCCGTTTATTGTAGTCCCCGCAGGGAGGGTTGTCAATGCGGAACGGGAAAGTTTTGTGCAATCTGTACCTGTACAGGCCAGACGCGGACAGCTTCCGCGCCATGGCCCCATGAATATGCGCCCAACGGCCGGCGTTTCCCCCGGCCGTTTCTCATTACCCCCCTTTTCCCTTGTCAGCTTCCGTGAAACCCTTAAAGGGAGGCTTTTCAAGCGATGAAAGCCATGCTATAATAAATGCGAATCAAGAGTTGAATAAGAGGTTGACGAGGGCGGCAGCGATGCGGCCA
>CANDEH010000097.1 GCA_947383645.1 uncultured Clostridia bacterium
TTTCCCGCGTGGGAAAAGTACCTCGCCCCGGGGGGCGAAACTCCCCGTCCCCCCCCCGCCGCGGGCCCGCGGCCTTCGCGGCACCGGGCCAACGATACCCCCTGCAAGTCCCGGAGACAAATCAAAGGGAGGCCGGCCCAAATGAGCCGGCCTCCCTAAGCGCGCTTTTAGACACTTTTCCCGCGTGGGAAAAGTACCTCGCCCCGGGGAGCGAAACTCCCCGTCCCCCCCCCCGCGGGAACCGCGGGAAAAACAGGCTATGTACTGCGCCGCAGTACAAAAATCAGTCCCTCGCCAGTACAAAGCTCTCCACCAGCTGCTTCAGGCTGGACGCCTCGGCGGACAGCTCCTCACTGGCGGCGGCGCTCTCCTGGGCGGTGGCGGAGTTGGTCTGCACCACGGCGGAGATCTGGTCCACCCCCTCGGTGACCTGGGCGATGGCGGCGGTCTGGTTCTCCACCGCTCCCACCACAATCTCCATCTGGGAGGTCACGTGGCCGGCGTAGTAGCTGGTCCGCTCCAGGGACTCGGTGACCTTGCTCACCGCCTCGCCGCCCTCGTTCACCGCGTCGATGGAGCTGACGATCAGGTCCTTGGTGGCCTTGGCCGCCTCGTCGGACTTGCTGGCCAGGTTCCGTACCTCGTCGGCCACCACGGCGAAGCCCTTGCCGGCGGCCCCGGCCCGGGCGGCCTCCACGGCGGCGTTCAACGCCAGAATGTTGGTCTGGAAGGCGATGTTCTCAATGGCGGCAATGATCTTGCTGATCTCCTCGGAGGAGGCGGAGATCTTCTCCATGGCCGCGTTCAGCTCCTTCACGTGCTCCACGCTGATCCCCAGCTGGCCGCCGGCCTGCTCCACGTACTTGCCCGCCTCCTCGGCGGCCTGAGAGGTGCGCTGGGCGCTCTGGGAGATGTCGGTGATGGTGGCCGCCAGCTCCTCCACGGCGCTGGCCTGCTCGGTGGCGCCCTGGGCCAGGGACTGGGCCCCATTGGACACCTGGGCGCTGGCGGAGGACACCTGACCGGCGGAGGCGTTGATCTGGCGCATGGCGCCGCTGAGCTCCACCTTCAGCGTCCGCATGGACAGCAGGATGCTCTGGAAGTCCCCCACGTAGGCATCCCGGTGGGCGGACTGGATATCCAGGTTCCGGTTGGCCATCTCGGTGAGGAGGTAGCGGATGTCCTTGATAATGGTCTGGAGTCCCGTCACCATCTCCGCCGTGGATCGGGTCAGCTCCGCGGTCTCATCCTGGCTGGTGGCCTCCGGCACCGGGGACTCCAGATCCCCCTGGACCAGCAGCTTCATCCGCTGGGCGCAGGCCTGCATGGGTACGCTGATGTTGCCGGAGAGCTTCAGGGCCACCACGATGGAGGCGGCGATGGAGGCGACCATCACCAGAATGTCAATCAATATTCCAAAGTAGGTGTCTGTCAGGTAGTCCTTCTTCATGGCGGTGACAGCCACGCTCCAGCCGTCGGTGCCGTTTACCGGGGCGTAGGCGGCGTAGCGGGGACCGTCCTCGGCCTTGAAGCCGCCGAAGCCGTTCTCCCCCCGGCGCATGGCGGCGTGGATGGCGGCCAGACTCTTCAGAGAGGCGTCGCTCTGGGCCTCCTGCTCGATGTTCTGGGTGGTGATGGTGTCCAGGGTGATGTCGGCGATGGTGTCGCCGCTGCGGTTAATCATGTAGGCCCGGCTGGTCTCCCCCAGTTTGATGGAGGAGACGATGTCGTTAAGGAAGGTCTCCGGGGGCACGAAGTACACCACGCCCACGATGCGGCTGCCCTGCTGCCCGCCGTCGTAGAGGGGGGCGGCCACCATGATGGAGAGCTCCCCGGTGATCTTGCTGACGAGAGGCTCGGAGACGTAGACGTTGCCCTGCATGGCCTGGCGGACATACTCCCGGTCGGAGTAGTCCTTGCCGTCGAAGATGCTGTAGCCGTTCAGGGCGATGATGTTGCCCCGCTGGAAGTTGTGCATCTCACAGCGCTCGTTGATGATGGCCTGCTTCTCCGAAAGAGGCACGTCGTCGTCGGAGAGCTGGGGGACGCAGCCGGTGTCCATCGCCACGTTTTTATAGGCGGTGAGCTCCTGCTCGATGCGCTCAGCGGCCAGCACGGCGGTCTCGCTCATGAGCTGGTCCACCGTGGCCACGGTGCTGCGGTAGTTCAGGGCGATGCTGGCGCCCCCCACAGCGAACAGGGCGACCAGGACAGTCGCCATCAGGCAGACGGTAATCTTTTTGCGGATACTTTTCATCTCTCTGCACCTCAATCAAATGATGATGGGCGCGGCCGCGCCCCTGGGGTTACAGGATTATTATAAGAGCTCCCCCATGGTCTTGTCAATGGCTGACAGGGGGATTTTAGCGGCGGAAGGACCGTCTTCCCGGCGGTCTCTCCCTCCCATGCGCTTTGATGCCGGTAAGTGCGTAAAACGGCGCCGCACAGCCGCAGGACCCCGTGCGGCCCGGGGGCAGCGACGCACGGTTATCTGTCTCATCAAACGATTGGCAAAAATTATTTGAAAAAGGTCTTGCAATATTTTCCCGAGTGTGGTAATATACTTAAGCTGACAAGAGCAAATCCGGGTG
The DNA here is from genome assembly GCA_947383645.1 of uncultured Clostridia bacterium. Lineage (GTDB taxonomy): Bacteria > Bacillota > Clostridia > Oscillospirales > Oscillospiraceae > CAJFPI01. Next base: position 2,592 of record CANDEH010000097.1, read on the forward strand.
TGGCGAAGTTTGGTATCGCGCCTGAATGGGGTTCAGGAGGCCGCTGGTTCAAGTCCAGTCACTCGGACCACTGTCGGAGCACAGTTTGCTCCACGAAAAATCGGGCGCTCCCTTGCGGGAGCGCCCGATTTTTCGCGCCGCTTTCGCGGGCGGAGAGGGGCCTCGTCAAACCGGGGCGCGCTGGCCGCCTTGCAGGCAGACCGTCAAGAGGGCGGCCTGCTTTTTTGCGGTTCTAATGTTTTTGTCGCCCCGAAACAGGCAACTCTACACTGATTTCTCTCTTTGAGCAGGAGAACCATTTGTTCTCACTGTATTATATAGGGAGAAAACAGATGTATTTCAAGCGGTGGTCACCGGCACACACTCTCTGGAAATCAACAGCTCTGCATCGGGTCCAATGGATCCACCATTCTGAAGGGAAAACGCATTGTTCGGAATGCCTGATGCTGGATGGATGCTTTTTCCAGCAGGGAAAAGCACCGCCCTGCCCGCACCATCCATATTGCCACTGCACGCTGGAGGAAGTCGGGGATACGGTTGTATGGGCAAATGTCTTCGCATACAGCGACTACAGCAAATTTGATCCCTATTTATTCAATACACAAGGCAAATATCCCCACACAAAGGAAAAACTATTTGCACTATGGGGCTACACAGTTGAGGATGCGCCATGGTTACAGACTGAGATGGAGCGTCAGGCAAAAGAGAAGTATCTCAGGGGGGATTATACGCTCGGAAAGCTAAATAAAGATGGGCAGCGAATCTGCATTCGGATTGAAATTCCCCGGAAAAGTGGCAGTGGAACAGTTTCCTTTATATCAGGATGGATGGCAGAGCCAAATGGAAAATTGAGGTTGACAACGCCTTATGGAGGAAAATGAGATGAAAATGATGGACTGCGTGGAAGTAACCGTTGAGAAAGAGATTTATGCGAGAGATGGCGTGCACAGAGGGATGCAGGGGTGGATCTGTTTGGATCAGAAAACGGAAGGTTATTGGCTGGTCAATTTCCCGCAATGTGGCGAAAAAGATGACATTGCCGAAATTGATATTCGTGAAGAAGATCTGAAAGAGATTCCGATTATGCACGCTATTGTGAACGAGCAGATCAAGGCGCAGTTTGAACGCAGCGGCCTTAAAGCGCCGTTCAGTATGGATGATGAGGTTTCTGACTATCTGATTTAGCGCAACGCCTTATATCGAAACCGGGCCGTTTGTCACTGCATTTCAAGCGGTGGTCGCCGGCACACATTCTCTCTGAAATCAACGGTTTCGTATCGGGCTCAATGGGTCCATTTCTAAGGGAAAACACGGTGTCCAGAATGGAGAAAAATGGGATGAAAATGATGGACTGTGTGGAAGTAACCGTTGAGAAAGAAATCTATGCGAGAGACGGCGTGCACAGAGGGATGCAGGGATGGATATGCTTTGAGCAGCGTGCGGAAAACTATTGGCTGGTCAATTTTCCGCAGTGTGGTGAGAAAGATGATATTGCAACGATTTCGATTCAAGAGGCGGATTTGAAAGAGATCCCAATTATGCACGCTATTGTGAACGAGCAGATCAAGGCACAGTTTGAACGCAGCGGCCTTAAAGCGCTGTTCAGTATGGATGATGAGGTTTCTGACTATCTGATTTAGCGCAACGCCTTATATCAAAACCGAGTGCGCCCGCCGGGATGCAGTTTGGTTTTGGACGCTTATTCCAGGGGGTAAGTCCTGTAAGGACTTACCCCCTTTGGTATCATTGATTGCGCCGCCCTCCGCCTGCGGAAGACACTTGCAGGAGGAGTATACGGAATGTGCGGACACTGATTCCATCAGGGGACGCAGCTTCCTGCCGTCCCCTGCGGGTATCGCTCCACACGGTCCGGCCAGTCTCGGACCAGGGCCTCGAAGAGCGCCGGCTGTTCTAATTGAAGGTTGTGTCCCGCGGTATCCGCTACGGCGAGGGTTGCTCTGGGGTATGTCTGTGCCAGCATCCACCGGTCGGCAAAGCCCACGCAGTCGTCCTGCCGCCCGCATACGAACAGCGACGGGCCCGAAAACTGCCGCCGGGCCAGGGCCTTGTCCACGTCAAAGGAGAGGCGGGACCGCTCCGTCAAAAGAACCTGTTGCTAAATTCCCCGCCATAGGTTATACTGGAGGTGAGAAATCAGCAAAAAAACAACTCTTGAGGTGTACCATGCACGAAAAAGAAAAGAACCGCCATATCAACGGCAGCTTCAAAAATTCCTTTGGCTTTGTTCTGGCCTGCGTGGGCTCCGCCGTGGGGATGGGCAACATCTGGCTCTTCCCCTACCGCCTGGGGCAGTACGGCGGCGCCGCCTTCCTGATCCCCTACCTCATCTTTGTGGCCATCTTCGGTCTGGTGGGCCTCTCCGCGGAGTTTGCCGTGGGGCGGCGGGCCAGAACCGGCACCTTGGGCTCCTACGAGTACTGCTGGGCCCGGCGGGGGCGGGGAAAGCTGGGCTATCTCATCGGCTGGATCCCCCTCTTCGGCTCCCTGGGGATCGCCATCGGCTATGCCGTCATTGTCAGCTGGGTGCTGCGCAGCCTCTTCAACGGGCTCACCGGTACCCTCTTCACCACCGAGGCCGAGGTCCTCTTCGCCCAGATGTCCGCCACCCTGGGCAACGTGGGCTGGCATGTGGTGGTCATCGCCGCCGCGGTGGCGCTGCTGATGTTCGGCGCCACCAAGGGCATTGAGAAGATTAACCGCATCCTCATGCCCGCCTTCTTCCTCCTGTTCATCATTCTGGCCGTCCGGGTGGCCTTTCTGGAGGGGGCCTGGGAGGGCTACCGCTTCCTCTTCCTTCCCAAGTGGGAGTACCTTTTACAGGTGGACACCTGGGTCATGGCCATGGGGCAGGCCTTCTTCTCGCTATCCATCACCGGCTCGGGGATGATCGTCTACGGCTCCTACCTGAATGAGGACGTGGACATCCCCAGGGCCTCGGTGGACACCGCCGTGTTCGACACGCTGGCGGCGCTGCTGGCGGCCCTGGCCATTATGCCCGCGGTGTTCGCCTTCGGCATCGCCCCGGACCGGGGACCGGCGCTGATGTTCATTACCCTGCCCCACGTCTTCGCGCAGATGCCCCTGAGCCGCCTGTTTGCCGGCTTCTTCTTCCTCTCCGTCACCTTCGCCGGCATTACGAGCCTCATCAACATGTTCGAGGCGGTGTGCGAGTCCCTTCAGGCCCGGTTCCGCCTCTCCCGCACCGCCGCCACGCTGCTGTGCGGCGGTCTGGCGCTGCTGGTGGGGCTGTTCATTGAGAACGGCGACATGGTGGGGGTGTGGATGGACTTCATCACCATCTACGTAGTGCCCTTCGGCGCGCTGCTGGGCGCCGTCTCCATCTACTATGTCTGGGGCTGGAAGGACGTGCAGAGCGAGCTGGAGCTGGGCCGCAGCCGCCCCCTGCTCCGGGGCTTCGGGGCCCTGGCCAAGTACGTGTACGTCCCCCTGGCGGCGGTTGTGTTTGTGCTGGGGATTGTGTATGGGGGGATAGGATAAATTCGCGTGAAGACCGCTTCGCTGGGTCTTCCCGCGAGGAGATTACGTCGTCTGAAATGGCTGACGCCATTTCAGACGAGGGGTTTGCGCCCTGCTCCGCGCACTCGCTGACGCTCGCACACTGCGCAGGGCGAGAGGTATTTTTTTCGAAAACGCGGTTTCCGAAAAAAATGATTTCAATTTATTTCGCGCCTGCGGGCGCGAAACCCTGCCGGGGGCTTTTTTATGGGGATAATTGACGGTATTTCTACGCTCTATGATGGGAATATTCAGTTCTTTCCGCCCTTTGAGGGTAAGTTAGCGGGGGTTCCCGACGAGCTGGCAGACCTGCTGCGGCAGAGTGACGGCGTGATGGAGACGATGGTTCATCCCCGGAGCGGTGAGGTGATTCCGGTGGGCTGGGTGATCTATCCCGGCGCCATGATGGCGGAGGAGACCGTCTTCTATCGGGAGACCTATGGCGTGGAGGGGACGGCCTTTGCCACCGATGGGGCGGGGAGCCCCTATCTGCTGAAACGCGGCGGCCAAGTGGTCCGCTTTGATCCCATTGACGGGGAGGAGGTTTTCGCCGCCGGGTCTCTGGTGAAGTTCTTTCGCTGCTCCTGACATTAAAAAAGCTGGGCAAAGCGTAGCTCTGCCCAGTCTTTTTATGTTTTTGCCCTGTCAGTCTGTTTCCGAGAAGGTCGCGGCGAAGTCGCTGAAACGGGGGCTGGGGTAGTCGTCATCGTTGTCCTCCTTGCACCAGAAGGTGGTGAACTCCGACCCCGCGGAGTAGCGGCGGGTCTTGTCCACCTTCTGGAAAAACAGAGGAACCTCCGGCCGGTCCGGGAGGTGTTCCCGCAGGGGCTTCTCATAGTGGAGGTAGAAGCTCCGGCTTTTGAGGGACAGCGCGGCGGGCTCCAATATCGTGAGCGTGGCCAGGGCCCCTCCCCAGTCCCCCGCCTTGGCGGCACTCTGAAAGTCCCGGACCTGGGCCCGCTCCCGGAGGAACTGCTGCCGCTTCTCCGCGGTCAGGTCACGGCAGACCTGCTCCACCCGGTCCACGTAGTCCATGAAATAGTCCTCGAATGGGGTCAGCACCTCCCAGTACTGGGGCCAGGTGATGGCGTCCCGACGGTCCGCGCTCTGGTACCAGAAGGGGTAGGAGTAGTCGTACTCCGTACTGTTTCCGTGGCAGAACCCCCGGTGGGTGCCGCTGAGGAGGAGGTAGATGTCCTGGGAGCAGCCCTGGTTGGCAATAAAGAGCTGGCCGCTCTTGAACAGGAAGTGCGCCACGGTGTTTTCTATGTAGCGATACCGGGCCTCGTCCCAGTCGCGAAAATCCATCCGCCGCTCCTCGGGCGTCTCGGCGCAGTAATCCTCATAGAGCTGGTCCTCGTCCTCATGAAACTGGGCGTACCACCTGCGGGACAGCTCGTTGAAACGCTCCGCCTGATCGTCGCTGAACACCGCCGGCTCCCGGAAATAGTCCCGCAAAGGACAGCGGAAGGGCGCGAGCCCATAGGCGGGCCCAGCCCCGCCGTTGCCCAAATGGGCAAGGTACTGGCGGTAGTCCTGGGGCAGGCGCAGCTCCATCAGATCCTCCCAGGCCGCCGCGTCCTCCTCCGGGAGGGGCGGACGGAACAGGTGGGCGTGGGAGTGACTGCCGAACAGCGGAAAATCCATATCCCACCGCCGCGCCTGACGGAGCACCGCGTCAATTTTGGGAATGTCCAACATCGCTTTCACGCTCCTTTCCAGCATAGCAGCCAGCGAGAGCCAGATCGGGCGGATAATATCCGCCCCTATGGTTTCGCATTTTGTTGACTACTATAAGTATACCACAACCGCCCTGCCCAGACAACCCGCGAAAAGGGCACGGCACATGAAACATGCGCCGTGCCCTTTTGTTCCCGTATACCCGGTAAGCCCCCGAGCGGCTTATCTCCTAACTCCTATCTCAAACCTCACCCTTGCTGGGCAAGCGTGTGCGTCGTCTTCAGCGTCACGTCGTGGTACCCGCCCTCCACGATGGAGGTGGCGGACACCAGCGTCAGCCGGGCGTTCTTCTGTAGGTCCGGGATGCTCAGCACACCGCAGTTGCACATCGTGGACCGCACCTTGTAGAGGCTCTTGGCCACGTTGTCCTTCAGGCTGCCGGCGTAGGTGACGAAGGAGTCCACCCCCTCCTCGAAGGCCAGGCCGCTCTTGCCGCCCAGGTCGTACCGCTGCCAGTTGCGGGCCCGGTTGGATCCCTCGCCCCAGTACTCCTTTACGTACTGGCCGTTCACCATCAGCTTGGCTGTGGGGCTCTCGTCGAAGCGGGCGAAGTAGCGGCCCAGCATGATGAAGTCCGCCCCCATGGCCAGGGCCAGGGTCATGTGGTAGTCGTGGAC
>CANDEH010000098.1 GCA_947383645.1 uncultured Clostridia bacterium
CGGGTGGTGGACGAGTTCTGGATGGACCACATCGACGCCATGACCGAGCTGCGCCAGGGCATCCGCCTGCGGGCCTACGGCCAGACGGACCCCATCGTGGCCTATAAGCAGGAGAGCCTGCATATGTTTGAGGAGATGATCGACGCCATCCAGGAGGAGACCATCCGCCGCCTCTACTCCTTCCGCATCAAGAGCGAGGCGGAGATCAAGCGGGAGCGTGTGGCCTCCGGCATCACCGAGGGCTTCGGCGGCGACGGCACCGTGAAGCGCCAGCCCCGGAAGGTGCAGAAGATCGGCCGCAACGAGCCCTGCCCCTGCGGCAGCGGCAAGAAGTATAAGCAGTGCTGCGGGCGGAACGTATAAAGCCGCAGCGTATCCCGGGAGGTGCCCATGTCCTTTCAGCCCCAACAGTGCAATAGCCTGCTCTATCATACCTCCGTCCTTCTGGAGAGCGAAAAAACCGCCCACGCCTTCTCCACCCGCCTGGGCGGCGTCAGCGAGGGGGACTTCGCCTCGTTGAACCTGCGGGGGAGCTGCGGCGACGCTCCGGAACGCGTCCGGGAGAACTACCGCCGCCTCTGCACCGTGATCGGCGCCTCGGAGGAGCGGGCGGTCCTTGCTAAGCAGGTCCACGGCGACACCGTCCGCGCGGTCACCGCCGCTGACGCCGGCAAGGGCCTCCTGCGTCCGGTGGACTACGAGGCCGACGCCCTCATTACTGACGAGCCGAACCTGCCCCTCTTTGTGTTCTCCGCCGACTGCATCGTGGTGCTCCTCCACGACCCGGAGGCCGGCTGTATCGGCGCGGTCCACGCCGGCTGGCGGGGTACCGCACAGGCCATCGCTGCAAAGGCAGTGGAGGCCATGGCCGCCCAATACGGCGCAGACCCCGCCCGCATCCGGGCCGCCATCGGGGCGGGCATCGGTCCGTGCTGCTTTGAGACGGACAGCGACGTGCCCGACGCCATGGCCGCCGCCTTTGGGGAGGCTGCCGGGCCCCTCCTGGAGCGGCGGGGGGCGAAGTGGCATGTGGATTTGAAGGGCCTCAACCGCCTCCAGCTGATCGCCTCCGGCGTACCGGAGGACCGGATCGACGTCTGCCCCCTCTGTACCGCCTGCCGCCTGGACCTCTACTGGAGCCACCGGAAAATGGGGGAGCGGCGGGGCGTCCAGGGGGCTGTGATCGTGAAAAAGTGACAATATGATGAAGAATTTACACCGCAACAAGTATCTTGCCCTCCTTCTGGCCCTTGCCCTCCTCCTCACCGGCTGCGGCGCGGAGGAGGCGCTGCCTGAAGAGGAGGAGACGCCCTGGTACAGCGAGGAGGAGGAGACGCCGCCTGAGGCGGAAGAGAGCCGCCTCTCCGCCTTCTGCCTGGCCTGCCACTACGGGGAGACCCTGGACCCGGTGACCTGCGGCGAGGGGGTCCAGCGGCAGCTGGGGGGCCTGCTCTACGAGCCCCTCTTCGCCCTGGACAACCAGTTTTGCCCCCAGCCGGTGCTCTGTGAGCGGTACGACATTCTGGACGAGGGCATGACTTACCTCCTCTACCTCCGCCCCGGCGTCCGCTTCTCCGACGGCTCGGAGCTGACAGCGGCGGACGTGACAGCCACCCTCCGCCGGTGCCTGAGCTCGGAGCGGTACGCCAGCCGCCTCTCCGGCGTCCGCTCCGTGATGGCCCAGGGGACGGACCGGGTGCAGATCCAGCTCCTCCGGCCCAACGCCTCCCTGACCGCCCTCCTGGACATCCCCATTGTCAAGGCGGGGACGGAGAGCAGCGCCGTGCCCGCAGGAACCGGCCCCTACCTCTGCATCACCGACGGTAATACCGTCCGTCTCTGCCGGAACGAGGACTGGTGGCAGGGCAAACCCCTGCCGGTGGAGGAGATCCCCCTCCTGGACGCCAAGGACGCGGACACCGTGCAGTACCTCTTCACCTCCCGGGAGGTCCACGCCTACGCCGTCGATCTGGCCGGCAGTACCGCAGCGCTCACCGGCAGCTTTGACTGTGTGGACGCCCCCACGCCGGTGATGCAGTACATCGGCGTGAATATGGCCCATCCCCTCCTGGCCGACAGCGGGGTGCGCCGGGCCCTCAGCGCCGCCATCGACCGGGATACCGTGGCCTCCGGCTACCTCTCCGGCCACGGCAGCGCCGCCGCCTTCCCTCTGCCCCCCCAGAGCGGCCTGTACCCCCACGGGTTTTCGGAGCCCTACAACCCAGAGGAGGCGGCCGCCGCCCTCCGCGCGGCCCTGGCCGGGGCGGAGGAGGGACAGACCCTGCGCCTGCTGGTGAACGAGGAGGGGAACGAGAAGGTGACCATCGCCCGGTTTATTGCCCAGACCCTGTCCCGGGGAGGGCTGGAGGTGATCGTCACCACCCTGCCCTGGACGGAGTACATGGCGGCCCTGGAGGCGGGGGACTTCGAGCTCTACTACGGCGAGGTGAAGCTGACGGCGGACTGGGACATCGCCCCCCTGGTGGGCGCCGGCGGGGCCCTGAACTACGGCGGCTACAGCGACGAGACCATGGACGCCCAGCTGGACGGCTTCCGCGCTGACAGCCACCGGGAGGCCGCCGCCACAAACTTCTACACCTGTTTTGCCCGGGAGTGCCCCATCCTCCCCGTGGCCTTTGCCAGCGTGTCCCTTCTGACCCACCGGGATACTGTGGCGGGCGCGGCCCCCACCGCGGCCAACCTGTTCGCCGATTTTTCCAGCTGGACCATCCCTCTGCGCCCCGCGGAGGGGGAGAGCGGGAAGTAGCGTCAAGGAGAACACCCTCACAGTCTGCCCGCCGGCGGACGATGGGGGTGTTTTCAGCAGCGTCTGCTGTCAAACGGGAACCTTTACAACGTTTCTGCGTCTAAACAGAGCAGAAAGTGCAAAGAGGAGGTTCTAAGATGGAGAAGCTGCTGCTTTTGGCCCTGAGCGTCCTCCTGACCCTGGCCGGCTGTGCCGCACCTGCCGGGCCGGAGGAGCCGACGGTCTGGCTGGACTGCCTGGAACACCCCGAGGAGATGTCCTGGGACGAGACCAGGGAGCTGGAGCTGCCGGGGGCCTACCCCGGCGTGACCTTCCGCTGGACCGCTTCCCAGGTCAGCGCCCTGGCGGACGACCAGGAGGAGGTGCTCTTCGGCGGCATGCCCGTCTGGAGCGTGTTCCTGGCAGACCTCAACGGCGACGGCAAACCGGAGCTCTGTGCCAACGCCAGTTGGGGTTCCGGCATGATAAACGAGCAGGTGCTGGTCTATGACTACGCCGCAAAAACCCTCTACACCTTGGAGGACCGGGGGATCAAGGACTACACCCTGTCCATCCGGGAGGGCCGCCTGGTGGTCACCGAGTGGGCCTATCCCGCCTGGCCCCTCGACCCTGATGCAGAGGGTATCACCGGCACTCTGGCCCTGACTGCCGATCCGTCCGGGGAAGCTGTGATAGAGATTGTATACGACGGGACATGAGGGCAGGGGACAGAGAGAAAGGGAGACTGATGCCGTCCCTTCGGCATGTCCTCGAACCCGCATGGGATGCAGAGAACAGAAAAACAGCGCCCTATCGGGCGCTGTTTTTACATCGTCTTCAGCTGCCGCAGCAGTACCGCGGCAATGCTCTCACAGGAGGCCTGAATCTGCACGGCCCCGATGTTCTGCGCCACCATGGGCATACCGTAGACCACGCAGGACTCCTTATCCTGTCCGATGGTGTAGGCCCCGGCCTGGCGCATCTTCAAAAGCCCGTCGGCCCCGTCCCGGCCCATACCGGTCATGATGATGCCCACCATCTTGCAGCGGACCTGCTCGGCCATGGAGAAGAACAGGGCGTCCACCGAGGGGCGGTGGCCGCTGACCTTCTCGTCCGGTGTGCAGCTCACCGTGTACCGGCTGCCGGAGCGGACAATCCGCATCTGGTAGTCCGCGGGGGCCAGCAGAGCCAGGCCCCGGCGCACCTCGTCGCCGTGCTTGGCCTCCCTTACCTCCATCTGGCACAGGCGGTTGAGGCGGTCAGCGTACATCTGGGTGAAGCCTGTGGGCATGTGCTGGACCAGAAGCATGGGGGGGATATCCGCCGGCAGGCGCTTGAGCACCTCCAACGTGGCCTCGGTGCCGCCGGTGGAGGCCCCTAAACCGATAATAATGTTGTCCAGAGACGGCTGGTGCCCCAGGGGGCTGGCCGCCGGGGTGGAGGTGAGATTGGCGGGGGCCCGCCGGACCTTGGCCCCGGCGGCGGCAATGACCTTCTGGGCCAGGCCGACAAGGAAGACGTCGTTCTGGCCTGGCTCCGGCTTGCGGACAAAGTCCACCGCGCCGGCGGAGAGGGCGTCAAACACCCGCAGATTCAGGGAGGACACTAAGATCACCGGCAGGGGGTACCGGGGCAGCAGGCGCTTGACAAAGTCGATGCCGCTGATACCGGGCATCTCCACGTCGCAGGTCATCACATCCGGGCGGAGCTGCTGAATTTTGGCCTCGGCGTCGGCGGCGTTGAAGCCGGTGCCCACCACCTCGATCCGTGGATTTTTGGCGAGACCGTTGGCAATCATAGTACGGGCCAGAATGGAGTCGTCCACCACCATGACCCGGATTTTCTTATTGGCTGGCCACATAAAAGACTCCTTAGATAATCGCTGAAAGACCGCTTCGCTGGATCTCTCAGCGAGGATTTTTTCTATGGAACAGCCACGGCTGTTCCATAGAAAAAAGGTCCGGTCCGAGCGCGGACCGCAAAGTGTTTTTTCCAGGTATACGCCCTGGGAAAAACGATTTCAATTGATTTGCGCCCAAGGCGCAAACTCCTGGCGGAGGGCCGGCAAATTCGCGCCGGAGGCGCTCTTTGCCCCCTTTGTGTCCTACTTCTGGAAGGTGGAGGGGGCGATGGTGCGGTAGGGGGCGTTTTTGCTCAGGTTCTCCGAGTGGCTGATGAGGAAGTAGCCCCCGGGAACGGTGGCGTCGTAGAACCGGCGCACCAGGGCGTCCTTGGTGGGTTGGTCGAAGTAGATCATCACGTTGCGGCAGAAAATCACGTCGAACTTCAGCCGGAACTTGATGGGGTCCATCAGGTTAAAGGTCTGGAAGATCACGTTGTTGCGGATCTCCGGGGCCACCTGGTACTTGCCCTCGGCGCCGGAGACTTTATTGAAGTACCGCTTGCGCCAGTGGTCGGGGACGGTGTCGGGCAGGTCGTAGATGCCCCGCTTGGCCTTGGCCATGGCCTGCTGGGAGATGTCGGTGGCCAGGACCCGGGTGTCCCACATCTTGGCCTGAGAGCCCAGAAACTCCTTGATGCAGATGGAGATGTTGTAGGGCTCCTCTCCGCTGGAGCAGCCGGCGGACCAGATGGCCAGCACCTTATCCCGCTGGTGGCGGCGCACCAGATCAGGCAGAATGGTCTTGGTGAAGATATCGAAGTGCTCCTGCTCCCGCATGAAAAAGGTGTAGTTGGTGGTCAGGCGGTTGAGCACCAGCTCGATCTGATCGGGGTTCTTCTCCTCTAAGAGCTTGGTAATAAAGGGGGTAAAGCTGTCGTAACCCCGCTCCGCCACCACTGAGGAGAGCCGGCTGGAGACCAGCTGGCGCTTCTCCGTCAGGTTGATGCCGTAGTGGGCCTGTATAAAGGAGGTTAAACGGCGAAAATCATCGTCAGAGATTGTCAGAGGCATATGTACGGATCGTCCTTTCAAAGATTTCAAAATTAAGGCGGCGTACCGCCTTAATTTTGAGTAATTTAAGTAAAGGACCGGGCCGGGCGCGGCCCTAATCGCTCAAAAGCGGCACGGCCGCTTTTGAGCGGAGGGGATGGGGCCGAGTGCGGCCCGCAGGGGTGTTTTTTCCACGTACACGCAGCGGAGAAAACGATTTTATCCCGTTTGCGCCCAAGGCGCAAACTCCTGCGCGGAGGGCGCCCCTGCGGGGAGCTCTGGGCGAGGGGGAGAGGTACGGTGAACGGGCGAATCCTTAGCCGTGGATGAGCTGGTCGCAGTCCAGGATCAGCATGGTGCCGCTGTCGGGGAGGGAGCACATGCCGGAGACCAGCATTTGACTGGAGTGGGTAGGCATGGGCAGGATGGCCTCCTTGGACACGTCCACCATCTTCTCCATGCCGTCCACTAAGATGCCGATCAGGTTGTTGTCCACGTTGGTCACCACCACGCAGCAGTCCTCCCGGGGGGGCTTGCCCAGGCGCAGGCGGATGTCGATGATGGGGATCAGCTGGCCCCGGAGGTTGATGATACCCCGGACATAGTGGGGCAGACGAGGCAGGTAGGTGATGGTGTGGTCGGTGATAATCTCCACCACCAGGTTGGCGTCGATGCCGTAGAGGAGCTCATCGGATACGAAGATCAGGTATTTATCAGTTTGAACCTCTGCCGCCACGCCCTCTGCGGCCTCCACATCGGCTTCTGTGGCAAAGAGTTTTTCCTCAGACATTTGTCGGTCTCCTTCCTATGTACGGGCTGCAAACAGGGCCGTCGGCATTTTTTGCAGCTCGTTAATATACGTTCTCAACGGCGGTGTAGAGGTTGGCGATATCCAGAATGATGCTGATGCTGCCGTCGCCCAGGATGCTGCACCCGGTGATGCCGTAGTTCTTGATGCCGAAGTTGTTGACAAAGTTGGGCAGGGGCTTCACCACAATCTGCTGCTCGCCCAGGAGCTCATCGACGAAGAGACAGTAGGAGTGCTCCCCAGCCTCCACCCAGATGAGGATGCCCTCCTCCACGTTCTCCCGGCCGTCCTGGAGCTGGAAGATGTCCTTGGCCCGGAGCACGTGGTAGAAGTTGTCCCGGATCTTCAGCATCTCGCCCTGGGCCGGGTCGTGGATGATGTCGCCGGCGCTGACCTTCATGCTGGAGAGGATGTTGTTGATGGGAATGGTAAAGAGGCTCTCGCCCACGCTGACCTCCATGCCGTCCATGATGGCCATGGTCAGGGGGATCTTCAGCGTGGTGGTCATGCCCTTGCCCCACTCGCTGGAGATGGACACGGTGCCGCCCACGTCGGCCACGTTCTTCTTCACCACGTCCATGCCCACGCCTCTCCCGGAGAACTCGGTGACCTCGGTGTTGGTGGAGAAGCCGGGCATCATCATGAAGTTCAGGATGTCCTTCTGGCTGTACTCGTGGTCCGGGTCCGCCAGACCCTGCCGGATGGCCTTGTTCAAAATGGCCTTGGTGTCCGCGCCCTTACCGTCGTCCCGGATCTCGATGATGACCTCGCTGCCGGTGTGCCGGGCGGCCAAGGTGATCTCCCCCACTGGGTCCTTGCCGGCGGCGATGCGGTCGGCCTCCGCCTCCTCCAGACCGTGGTCCATGGAGTTGCGGACGATGTGCATGATGGGGTCGCTGATGCCGTCCACAATGGTCTTGTCCACCTCGGTGTCCTCGCCGATGAGGGTGAGCTTGGCCTTCTTGCCCAGCTTCTTGGACATGTCGCGGACGATGCGGTTCATCTTCTGGAAGGTGTTGGACACCGGCACCATCCGAAGGGACATGGAGACGTCCTGGAGATCGTCGGTGAGCTTTCGAAGCTCACGGGCGGACTTGGAGAAGTTGTCCAGACGCATCCCCTTCAGATCGGGGGAGGCGGTGACCATGGACTCGGTGATGACGATCTCGCTGACCACCGCCATCAGCTGATCCAGCTTGCCGAGGCTCACGCTGATGAGGCTCTCCTTGGTGGCGTGCTGGGGGGCCTTGGCGGCGGGAGCGGCGGCTGCGGCCTTGGGCGCCTCCGCGGCGGCGGCCTTCTCCTCCGCGGGGGCCTTGACCTCCTCGGGAGCGGGCTCGCTCTTGGCCTCCACGGTCTGGTAGGCCCGGACGGAGCCGGTGTTGGTGGCGGCGCCCACGGCGGCGTCCCGCTCGCCGGCGGTGCGGAACCAGACCACAAAGCCCTGGTCGGCGATAATCTCGGAGGTGGAGGGGTCGTTTTCCACATTCTCGGGGGAGCAGACGAAGTCCGTGCAGAAGTCCCGGATGCTGCTCAGGAGCATGAAGGCCCGCAGGTTCTCCATGCCGCTGCCCTCGTCGAAGAACACCTGGAGACCGAAGCGGTAGTCCGGGTTCACCGGGCTGAGGGCGGCGCCGGCCGGGGCGGAAGCGGCGGCCTGGGCCGGCTTCTCCGCCTCCTCCTGGGCGGCGGATTCCGCCGCCGGTTCGGCGGGGGCGTTCCCCTGAATTTTATCAATATAGGTATTAATTTTATTAACGATACTGTCGATAGACTGAGAGAGTGGTTCTCCGTTTTCCACCTTCTCGATCTCCCCGCGGAAGAAGTCAACGGCCTGGAAAACGATGTCGAAGAGCTCCGGGCGGAGCTGCTCGGGCACCACCTCGATGGTCTTCTCCCGGATCACAAAGAACAGGTCCTCGATGCGGTGAGCCACCGTCATCAGGGAGGAGAACTCCATCATGGCGGAGGAGCCTTTGATCGTGTGCATGATGCGGAAGATCTCGTTGACGCTGTCCTGAGAGAAGGTGTCCGCCT
>CANDEH010000099.1 GCA_947383645.1 uncultured Clostridia bacterium
ATAAATCTACATTTTTTCCTCGGCGTTTTCTTGCATGTTATCATTGGCGCTGACACAGACCGCGACAGCTTCCCGGATTAAGCCGCGGATGACATTCACGTACCGCTTCGCGTCGTACTCAAACAGCCGCGCATCCCGGACGGCCCTGCGCGCCGGCGACGGGATGGAGCGCACATGGGAAACGGCGTGATCCGCCGTGGAGAGGATTCCGCTCTTCAAAAATGTACTTCCAATATCAACGCCCAAGAAATACATGACCTCACCTCTGAGAACAGTCTAATACCCAAAATTCGAATTATCAACAATTTTAATTAATGACAATAAAAGTATGTAACAGTTGACAAAAATAGAAACAGGAAATGTGGATATTGCTATGGAAACCGGCTGCGCCCCTTGCAATACAGCACAATAAATGGTAAAATAGCCGCAGAGCAGCTATTTTACTTTGATTTGAGTCTTTTTTCTCGCCCCCTGCGGGGCAACCGAAAAAATTGGCTCATTATACCATTTCAGCTTTGCTTTCATGGCCTAATGCTGCAAAAGAGGTGATGGATGTGGAACGGGCGGAGAAGAAAAAGACGCCGGCATTGGATTCGGTACTGTTGGATATGCGCGAGCGTATCTTTTTAAATCATTTTGACACTTCCCGCCCCATAACGGAGGCGGAGATCTCCGATATGTATGAGACATCCAGAAATAACATCCGCACGGCGCTGCAAACGCTGGAGAGCGAGGGGCTTATCATCATTACCGAGACCGGCCGGAAGTATGTGCGCAACGTGGATAAGAAGTTTGTGGACGATCTCTACCTGACGCGAATTATGCTGGAAAGGCAGGCCGTGGAGATCTGCATCCATCAGGAGATCGACTACTCCATTCTGGCCACGGCGTTCTCCGCCTTTTACAGTCTCTACTCCTATTCCGGCAATGCGCTTTTTGAGATGCGGAGCAAGATCAACACAGATTTTCACCGGGCGATCCTCCTGGCCACCGCGAATATTCCGCTGATAAGAGCCTGGACTACCATAGAGCCGCTCTTCCGCTGCGTCGCCAAGTTCAACTATGTCCAACTGAAGGAGGCCCAGACAAACGACTATCTGATCGAGACGCACCAGGTACTGATGGACCTCATATTCAGAAGGGACCCGGCGGCAACCGAGTGCATTATTAAGCACATCGGCATTGCCACCGACGAGACCATAGCGTCGCTGAAAAAGGGGACATAAAAAGAGCGCAGGGCCCCGCCCGTTTGGCAGGACCCTGCGCTTTCGCAGGCGTCCGCATAGGCGCCGTCTCCGGCGCCCTGCTGTCATTTCTTTACCGGCAAGACGCATACCTTTCGTCCCCTGCTCCCCGTGTTCCACACCTATCAAGGAGGTACTTTCATGAAAAAAATTGCCTTTGTCACCGGCTCCTCCCGGGGGATCGGCCGGGCGGTGGCCTGCCGTCTGGCCCGGGAGGGGTACGCGGTGGCCATCCACTACCTCCAGGCGGAGGACTGCGCCCGTTCCCTGCTGGACCGGCTTTTGGGCGAGGGGCGTCAAGCTGCGGTGGTTCAGGCCGATGTGGCGGATCGGGAGGCGGTGACCGCCGCCATCCGCCGGGCGGAGGAGGCGCTGGGGGGTCCGGTGTCCCTGCTGGTCAACAACGCCGGCATTGCCGAGCAGCACCTCTTCCAGGACATCCCCCCCGCCTTCTGGCGGCGGATCTTCGCCGTCAACGTGGACGGGGCCTATCACACCATTCAGGCCGTGCTGCCGGGGATGCTCCACGAGAAGCGGGGCTGCATTGTCAACATCTCCTCCATCTGGGGACAGCGGGGGGCCTCCTGTGAGGCGGCCTACTCCGCCACCAAGGCGGCGCTGATCGGCCTCACCCGCTCCCTGGCCATGGAGCTGGCCCTCTCGAACATCCGCGTCAACTGCGTGGCCCCCGGCGTCATCCGCACGGATATGGTGCAGGTGCTGGGGGAGGACACCCTGCGCTCCCTGGCGGAGGAGACCCCCCTGGGCCGCCTGGGCACGCCGGAGGATATCGCCAACGCGGTGGCCTTTCTGGCCGACGACCGCGCCTCCTTCCTCACCGGCCAGGTGCTCACCGCCGACGGCGGCTTCATCGTGTAGCGATGGTACAGCTTCGAGCATACGCCCCCGGCGACTGTCCGGTACTGGCGGCCCTGTTTGCGGAGACGGTCCGCACGGTAAACGCCGCCGACTACACCCCGGAGCAGATCGAGGCGTGGGTCGGCGAGCCGGTGGATGTGAACGCCTGGGACCGCTCCCTCCGCGCCCACACCGCCATTGTGGCGGAGGAGGCGGGACGGATTGTGGGCTTTGGCGACATGGACGCCTCCGGCTACCTGGACCGGCTCTATGTCCACAGGGACTTCCAGCGGCAGGGCATAGCCTCCGCCCTCTGCGCCGCGCTGGAGGCGGCTGTGGGCGGTCCCCGGTTTGTCACCCACGCCTCCCTCACCGCCCGGCCCTTTTTCGAGAGCCGGGGTTACCGGGTGATCCGGGCGCAGCAGGTGGTGCGGAGGGGCGTGGCGCTGACCAATTTTGTGATGGAGAAACAGATAGAGCCGGCAGGCTGATGCCCCCAGGGGATCCGCCGCGCAGCCATACAGCAGCGCCCGGGGAAGGCGCGCTTGCCGGGGCCTCCCAACAGGCAGAAACAGGAATCACCTCACAGCGGTCCTCCGCTGCGTGAAGTGATTCCTGTTTCTGTCTCCGCTTTTAGGCTGTTCCGGTATAAACCCGGTCTCACCCACGTTTCCTTGTCTCCCGCCCAAAAAGCGTATTGACAAACCGCCGGCCCTCTGCTATATTAAGCGTACTAATACAGATAATACAGTTTTGAAAAAACAGACAAGGAGCTGACCGCTATGGTAATGACGCTGATGCTGCCCACGCTGGTGCTGGCCTTTTTCGCCGCGCTGGTCACTTTCGCCATTCTCCGCCAGTAGGACGGGAGAGAGGAGGAGATTTTTTGCTGACACTCAACTACCGGGACGCCCGGCCCATCTATGAGCAGATCAAGGACGGCCTCCGGCGCCTGATCGTCCAGGGGGCGCTCAGGACCGACGAGAAGCTGCCCTCGGTGCGCTCCATGGCCACGGAGCTGGCCATCAACCCCAACACCATTCAGCGGGCCTACGGCGAGCTGGAGGCGGAGGGGTACATCTACTCCGTCCCCGGAAAGGGCAGCTTTGCCGCCGCGGTGTCGGAGCCGCTGGAGCTGCGCCGCTCGGAGCTCCAGGGCAAGCTCTGGGAGATTGTCCAGGAGCTGCGCTATCTCAACGTCTCCGAGGAGGAGATCCTGTTGCTGCTGAAGGAGGGTGCGAACAATGCTTGAAGTGAAAAACGTGGTAAAGACCTTCGACGGCTTCGCCGCCCTGAACGGGGTGGACATCACCGTCCCCGACGGGGCGGTCTACGGCCTGGTGGGGCCCAACGGGGCGGGGAAATCCACCATCATCCGCCACCTCACCGGCATCTACCGCCAGGACAGCGGGGAGGTGCTGGTGGAGGGGGAGCCGGTGTACGAGAACCCGGAGAAGAAGGCCCTCATTGCCGCCATCCCCGACGACTGGTTCTACTACCCCACCGCCACCATCCGGGACATGATGCGCTTCTACCGGGGGGTGTACCCCAGCTTCGACACGGAGCGGTACGAGAAGTTCAAGGAGGTGTTCCCCATCCCGGAGAAGTCGGTGATCCGGCGGCTCAGTAAGGGGATGCAGAAGCAGGCGGCCTTCTGGCTCACCATGTGCTGCCGGCCCAGATACCTCATCCTGGACGAGCCAGTGGACGGGCTGGACCCGGTGATGCGGCGGCAGGTGTGGAGCCTGATGATGGCCGACGTGGACGAGTACGGCACTACGGTGCTGGTCTCCTCCCACAACCTCCGGGAGCTGGAGGACGTGTGCGACCACGTGGGGATCATGAACCAGGGGAAGGTGCTCCTGGAGCGGAGCCTCAGCGACCTCCAGCAGAACATCGTGAAGATGCAGGCGGTCTGGTCCGGCGAGGAGACGCCGTCTCTGCCTGCGGACCTGCCGGTGCTCCACACCAGCCACGTGGGGCGGGTGTACACCTACATTGTCCGGGGGGCCTCCGAGGACATCACCAACCGGCTGTCGGTGTACAGCCCGCTGATGCTGGAGGCGCTGCCGCTGAGTTTGGAGGAGATTTTCATCTATGAGTTGGGAGGTGCCCAGTATGCCGTCAAAGAGATTATCCTTTAATGCCACGCTGTTTCGCAAGAATCTGACCCGGTTCTGGCCCCTGTGGGGCGGGGTCACCCTTCTGGGCTCTCTGCTGCCGCTGACGCTGCTGATGACCCTTTTGAACCCCTATTTTTTAGGGGACGTGACCAAGACCGACATGATCCGGGTCTTCTACACCGTGGCCGCCGGGGTGCTGCCTGTCCTCACGCTGCTCTACGCGGTGCTGGTGGGGATGGCGGTGTGGAGCTGGCTGTACGCCGCCCGCAGCGTGGGGTTTATGCACACCCTGCCGCTGAACCGGGAGAGTATCTTCCTCACCTGCGCGGCGTCGGGCTTTGCCATGCTGCTGATCCCCTACGCCATTGTAGGCCTGCTCACCTGCCTGGTGCTGGCCTGCTTCGGCCTGCTGCCCCTGCTGGCGGCGGTGCAGACCGCCGCGGCGGTGATCGGGTACACAGTCTTTTACTTCGGCACCGCCACCTTTGCCGCCATGGTCACCAGCAACCTCTTGGCCCTGCCGGTGTTCTACTTCATCGGCCACTTCTTCGCCGTGATCTTCCAGACCCTTCTGGGCTGGTTCGCCTCCAGTCTCATCTTCGGCTACTCCTTTTCGGGGGATCTGAGCCTCACCTTCCTCTCCCCCACGGTGGCCTTCTACCGGTATATGGAGATCAACACCACCCATCTGGAGGACGGGACGTGGGAGACCACCTTCCACGGCATGTGGATCATCTGGGCCTACGCCCTAGTGGGGATCGTCCTCCTCGCCCTGGCCTACTGGCTCTACCGCCTGCGCCACAGCGAGAGCGCCGGGGAAGTGGTGGCCTACCGGGCGCTGAAGCCCATCTTCCGCTACGGCGTGGCCCTGTGCTCGGCCCTGACGCTGGGGATGGTGCTCTACGAGCTCCTCTGGGACAACACCTTCTCCACGGGGCTCTACAGCGACGTTGTGCCCATGACAGCCTTCATGATCTTCGCCGGGGTGATCGGGTACTACGCGGCCTCCATGCTTTTAGCCAAGTCCCACAAGGTGTTCAAGGGCAGCGGCCGGGGGGTGGCCATCGTGGCCGCCCTGGTGGTGGTTCTCTGCGCCGGGGTGTACTTCGACGTCCCGGGTCTGGGCCGCCGCGTCCCCGACGCCGCCGATGTGCGGGGGGCCTACGTCCAGATCGACGGGCGCGCCCTCAGTCTGGAGGCGGGGGACTCCCGGATCGAGGAGGTCATCGCCCTCCAGCGCTGCCTTCTGGACAGCGAGGACCAGGTCCGCGCCTTCAGCAGACAGGGGCACTGGAGCTACGGCCCTATTGATGCGACGACCACCGTCTACTACCTGGATATCTACTACTATCTCCGGGATGGCGGGACCCTCTGCCGCTCCTACCACATCCCCCTCTATCTGGACCGGTGGCAGGGCGCGCCCGACAGCTATGAGGGCCGCATCGACCGCCTGATGAACTCCCCCCAGGCGGCCCTGGAACGCGTGACAGGGCCGGAGAACGGCACCCTGACCCACCTCTCCGTCTGGACCGATAACGGCGGCACCGACACCGACGGGCCGGTGAAGGAGACCATCTATGCCGCCCTGTTGGAGGATGCCCAGGCCGGGCGGATCCCGGGCCTCCGCCCCTTCCAGAGCCAGTTTGAGTCCATGATGACCAACCGCCCGGTTGGCCACATGGAGCTGGAGTTCCGCTACACCTACACCCACGAGCGCACCGGGGAGGAGCTGACGGACTATCTGAGCAAGGATGTCACCATCAACACTTCCATGACCTCCACCCTCCAGGCTCTCCTGGACACGGGCATCCTCTCGCCGGCGGAGGCCAAAGAGCTCCCCACAGGCGTTCTCAACGGCCTGACCATCCCCGAGGAGGCGCCCGACGTGGAGTGGTATCCGAACGAGGGCATCCCGCTGCCCAAGTGAGCCAGTACGCCAAAGAACGAAAGAAGCGATACCTATGATGACCTATACCACCTTTCAGGAGAAGCCCTACCGCCCCCGGCGGCGCTTAAAGCGGAGCTGGCGGATTGCGCTGACAGTGCTGTGCGCGGCGCTGGCGCTCTCCGCGGTCTATGTGGCCGTGCTGGTCCGGCGGCAGCTGGGGAGCAATCAAAATCCCGCCGATCTCTCCGGTACGCCGGGGTACGGCGTGGCCGTCCCCGACTGGGTGGAGGAGGACCTGCTGCCCCTCAACGCCTACTCCCGGCCGGGGGAGGCCCTGCCGGAGATCAGCGGCGTGGTGATCCACTACGTGGGGAACCCGGGCACCTCCGCCCAGGCCAACCGGAACTACTTCGCGGGCCTGGCCCGGACGGGGGAGACCTCCGCCAGCTCCCACTTCATCGTGGGGCTGGAGGGAGAAATTTTGCAGTGCGTCCCACTTTCCGAAATTTCCTACTGTTCAAATACCCGAAATTATGATACAATCGCTATCGAGGTATGCCATGCTGATGACACCGGCCAGTTTTCCCCCGACACCCTGGCCAGCGTGGAGCGGCTCACCGCCTGGCTCTGCGTCCAGTTCGACCTGGACACGGACCAGGTGATCCGCCACTACGATGTCAGCGGCAAGATCTGCCCCAAATACTATGTGGAGCACCAGGAGGCCTGGACCGATTTGCTAGCCGGAGTTGAGAAGGACATCCGGGGCTTCACAGACGAAACCGCTTAGGGAGAATCCCCAAGCGGTTTCGTCTTTTTGGGCGGACAGCGGCACTGCCGGCGTCAGAGCGGATTTTATGGAAGGAGAAGAGATCCGGGACGAGAGCGAGCCGCCCTATCTCCCGTCCTCCCGCTCCAACATCTCGTGGAGAGCGGCATTGAAGTCCGCCAAGAACTTTTTCTGCGTGGCGTCGTCCAGACACTCGAAGGAGAGGTAGGGGTTCAAATCCTCCAGCTCCATCAGCAGCAGCTGCCCCTCCTTCGTCCGGCAGGCGTCGATCCGCTGGATGCCGCAGCGGATGTCGTTCCAGTCGATAAATTTACGCGCAAAGCGGAGGTCCTCCTCTGTGGGCGCGTAGGGGGCCAGCTCCCACCGCCGCTTTTTGTCGGGGGCGTACATGGCGTACTGGAAGGTGTCGTTGATGAAGTAGAAGGAGACCTCATAGACAAAATCCACGGCGGGCTGAATCAGGGTGTTTCGATCCGGAAAGCTCTCCCGGGCCAGCTGGGGTTGGTCAAGGAATTTCAGGCCGATGGAGTCCGCCCCGTTCTTGGGCTTGACGGCATAGCCGCCGCACGCCGGAAGCCGGTGCATGTCCTCGGGCCGGTCCACCGTGGGGATTACGGGAAAGCCGGCGGCGGTGAGGTCCACCAGGTACTGCTTTCCCGCCATATCGCCCTTTCCGGTGAACTCGTTGAATATGGGGAGGCGGTTCTCCCGGACGCGCTGTTTGAAGGCGTCAAAATCCTCCTGATAGAGGATCACCGAGCCGGTGTTGCGAAAGACGATCAGATCCGCGCAGGCCTCAAAGCCCCGGCTCTGCCGGGGGTGGCAGAGGGCGATGTCAAAGTAGTTTCGCAGGTACTCCGTGACGATCAGATCCTCCTCCCGGTATCTGCGGCCCGCCGCATGGTAGTAGAGGTCGGTGAGATAGAGAAGTTTTTTCATAGCGCAGTCCGTCCTTTCCATTTTGCCTATCCTACCATACTTGCCCTCTCCTGGCAAGGCGTCGGGCCAAATTTGGGCATCTGAGGAGGCGCTGAACGAGAAGCCGCGCCCCATTTTATCCCCCGAGCTCTGCCGGCGGTCCCCCACTGTCCTGTGGTCCCGCCTCCGGAGAAGAAAATTTGTGTTTTTTCGAGAAAAACCATTGACAAAGGGGGATGCCGTCCCTATAATGTGCTTACACAAGTTCATACCTTATCAAGAGTGGCGGAGGGAACGGCCCGATGAAGCCACGGCAACCTGCGAGCCTCGCAAGGTGCCAATTCCGGCGGTCAGCGAAAGATGAGGAAACCTATGTTTTCAGCGCGCTCCCGCCGGGGGCGCGTTTTCTGTTTCCACCAAAAAATTCCTAATTCCTCATTCCTAACTCCTAATGGAAGAAAGTCTTGATTTAAGAAAGGAAGTACAGCGAAATGGCACACCGTATTTTCACCTCCGAGTCCGTCACCGAGGGGCATCCCGATAAGGTCTGCGACCAGATCTCCGACGCCGTTCTGGACGCCATCATGGCCCAGGACCCCTACGGCCGGGTGGCCTGCGAGACCGTGACCACCACCGGCATGGTGATGGTCATGGGCGAGATCT
>CANDEH010000100.1 GCA_947383645.1 uncultured Clostridia bacterium
CCCTCCACCACGGCGGTCTTGCCCACGCCGGGCTCCCCGATCAAAACGGGATTGTTCTTGGTCTTCCGGGAGAGGATCTGGATGGTGTGGCGGATCTCGCTGTCCCGACCGATCACCGGGTCCAGCTTCCCCTGCCGGGCCATCTCCACCAGATCCCGCCCGTACTTGGTGAGGGCCTCATACCCCTCCTCCGGGTTCTGGCTGGTAACCCGCTGGCTGCCCCGGACCTTATTGAGCGCCTGCAAAAACTTCTCCCGGTCCACCCCGTACCGCCCTAAAATCCGGGCGCCGGGGGTACCATTCTCATCAATCAGCGCCAGATACAGGTGCTCCACCGACACATACTCGTCCTTGAACTGCTTCGCGCTCTCCTCCGCCGCGTCCAGCAGCCGCAGCAGCCGCTGGCTGGCGTAGATCTGCCCGCCGCCCCCGGACACCCTGGGCAGCTTCTCAATCTCCCGCTGCACCTCGGCGCTGAGGGCCGCCACATCCAGCCCCATATAGGCCAGGAGCTTAGGCACCAGCCCCTCCTCCTGCCGCAGCAGCGCCAGATGAAGGTGCTCCCCATCCACCTGCTGCTGCCCGTACTCCGCGGCAATACTCTGGCTCTCCGACACCGCCGCCTGAGCATTCTGGGTATACTTATCAATATTCATACATTCCGCCTCCTTCAAGCATAGCTTTCCGATTTCGGCCCTATTGTACACCCGTTCGATAGAAAAGTAAATAGAAAAATTAGCACTCCCATGTCGAGAGTGCTAATTTTCTGTGAACAGTCTGTAAATTCCTAATTCCTAACTCCTAATTCCTAATTGAGCATCAAAACCTGACTCCCGGCGACCGCTCCAAAAACTCCCTGGTGAGGCTCCAGTCCTCCATGGTGCCATACTTCTCCCACCCGTCAGGGACCGCCTCCTGCCTTATGGGGAGCCCATTCGCCTTGTCCCGGAAGCTCCCGTAGTTGTACAGGTCCCCGTACCGCACCGTCACCCGGCCGTACTCGTCGGTAACCACTAAGGCGTAGCCCACCTCATCGCCGGGCTCCAGCATCACGGACCGCTCCCGCATCCGGAAGAAGAGGAAGTCCTCGAATCCAACCTCCCGGTACCCCTCCGGCGCCTCCGCAGGCTCGCACCACTCCACCAGGTGCTGATTCTTGAACAGCCCCATCTGCAACACCTCGGCCCTGGCCGCCGGCCCGGCGCCCAGGCTGCCAGGGACGGCGATGACCAATTGCTCCGGCACGGTGAGCACCCCGTCGGCCAGCACCGCGTCCTCCAGACTGACGCCGTCGTCCCGGATCCCGAAGGCCGGCACGGTCTCGCTGTAGAGATCGTAAAACTGCGTGAGAAGCTGGTTCTCCTCCGTGCCGTCTGGCCGGCGGAGCACCGCGTAGACGCTGATCTCGTCGGTGAGCACGCAGGTGATGGGCGCCTCAAAGGCCCGCCCGGAGGTCTCGCTCCCCTCCGCCGCCACCACGTCCCTGCCGTTGTCCGCCAGGAAGGTCACCTGCATCCCCGCCTCGTAGACCCTGGGAATGGCTGCGGCCCGGAAGGTCACCGTGTTCCCCCGGAGGTCCCGGGAGACCTTCTCCACCCCGTAGCCGGAGAAGAGGACGTTCTGGCCCTGGAGCACCTCCGCCACCCGGCCGGTGATGCCGTCGATCTGGCTGCCGACGGAGGTGTTCATATCGCCGATGGCCTGCCGGAGGTACTGGTTGTCCTCCTTCACCTGCCTCACCTGGCCGGAGAGGTGGAAGAACCCCACCGCGAAGCACAGCACCACCAGGGCGGCGGCCAGCTTCAGCCTCCTCTGCCGCGCCGACAGGGGCCGGGGCTGGGCGGCGATGTAGCGGCCCGCAATCTCCTCCACCAGACGCATCTGCTCAGCGCTGAGCTCCTCCGGCGGCGGGGGCGCGCTCTCCGTCTCCTCCGGGGCCGCCGCTGCGTCTGTCTCCCCCGGCCGGGCGGTCTCCCCCCGCTCCTCGCCCAGGAGCCACCCCACCGATACGCCGAACAGCCGGCTCAGGGCGATGAGCTTGTCGATCTCGGGCAGGGTTACGTCGCCCTCCCATTTACTGATAGACTGCCGGGTAACGCCCAGGCTCTCCCCCAGGGCCTCCTGGGAGAGCCCCTGCTCCCGCCGCTTCAGGGCAATCCGTTCTCCGATTGTCATAGGACATTCGCCTCCTTTTCTACCGCCGAGCATAGCAGACGGGCCCCCAAAACGCCACCAATCGGGGCGTTCTTTTTGTCAACCGGAGGTTGACAGGCCCAGATTTTCCTTGGAAACAGGGACCTCGTGACCGGGAGCCTTCTCCAAATCCTCCTCCGTCAGCCCCCATGCCTCCAGCCACGCATACTGCTCATAGCCCAGCTCCCACGGCATGGTCACACCCTCCCCGGGCAGTCCCGCGATATCGCCGTAGTCGTAGACCTCCCCGTAGCGGACGTCAATAGTGCCATAGCCGTTGTTCTCCTCATTGAAGTCGCTGTGGACAATCAGGGCATAGCAGAGGGTGTCCCCCTCCGCAAAGTCCACAGCCATCTGCTCCCGCTGGAAGAAGAAGCTCCCCCCCATAGATGTCGGGATACTCTGCCACGTTAAAGTAGGAGCCCCGGGTCTCCGACGGGTCAACCGGCGTACACCAGGCCACCAGCTCCCGGTTTTTGAACAGCCCCAGCCACACCCGCTTCACGACGGTGTTGGACCCATGGAGCCTCTGGGGGTGGACATAGGTCGCCTGCGCCGGAATAAACACCCGCTCCGGGTCATCCGCCGGGTGAAGCTCCATCCCCCAGATTTCGCCGTTGCGGGCCAGCACAACGTCGCTAAAGGAGGCGGTGCGGGCCATGGACATCTGCCCCAGCATCTGCCGCTCCTCGCTGCCGTCGGGATAGCGGAACACCACAAAGAGCTTGATGTCGTCCGTCCTCTCGCAGGTCACCTCCGCCTCAAACTTCCGCCCCGGCCGCAGCGTCCCGACCGCCTCAACGGGGCCGTCGCCGCTGTCGGCGGTGAAAATCGCCTCCATCCCCTCCTCGTAATTCTTGGGGATGGCATAGGCATAGAAGGTCAGCGTAAAATTTCTGCTGTCAATCGCCGTATCCCACACATCAAAGTCGGCGGTGACCTCATTCTCCCCCTTGACGATCATGGGGACCCCGTCAACGCGAATCTTTGGCTCCTCCGCCGTCATCTGCTCCACCCCGCCGGCGATGGCGTCCACCGTCTCCCCCAGGCTCCGGCCCTGCTCCTCCACCCGGCGGAGCTGCCCGGCCAGCCCCGCCAGGGCCGCCATCAGGCACACCGCCGCTGCTCCCCCGGCCAGCCAGCCCAGCCGGCGGCGGCGGCCCTCTGTCCGCTCCCGGGCAACCAGGTAGCGGGACACAATCTCCCCCACCAGCCGCATCTGCTGCTCGCTGAGCTCCGCCGCCGGCGGCTGCTCCCCGTCCTCCTCGCCCAGGAGCCAGCCCACGGATACGCCAAACAGTCGGCTCATGCCGACCAGCTTGTCAATCTCCGGCAGGGAGCCGTCCCCCTCCCACTTGCTGATGGACTGCCGGGTGACGCCCAGGCTCTCCCCCAACGCCTCCTGGCTGAGCCCCGCCTCCCGCCGCTTCTCCGCGATTCTCTGTCCAATTGTCATGGCAGATCACTCCTTTCTGCGGCGAGCATAGCAGGAAAAGGACCAAAAACGCCACCAACCAGGGGCTTCTTTTTGTCGACCCACAGTTGCAGCGGCCCGAAATTCCACACCATAAGTATAAAACAGGAGGCCCGCACCTGCAAGCCCCCTGTTTTTGCCTGTTTTGCCAGCGGCCCTCACGGGTCGATTGCGGTGTCGCCCAGCAGGATGGTGATGCCCCGCTCCTCCATCCACTGCAGGTTCCCGATGGACACGGTGCTCTCCGTCACCGCGAAGCCCTGGGGCTCCTCCACGGTGAGCACGCCGTCCGCCGGCACCGCGGCGCTCTCCAGCACCAGCTCCGCAGTGCAGCCGTCGGGGAGGCCGAAACGGTGGGCGCCGTCCTCCAGCACCTCCATATTCCTCGACCAGTCCACCAGCTCCGCCCCGTCCCAGCGCAGAGTCATGGCGCAGCCCTCCGTGCCGGTGTTGGTGAGGACATACCGGTCCTCCGAGCGCACACTGCCGTCCTCGAAGAAGGTCAGCGTCAGCGTCCGGGTTCCGGTAACGCACTCCGCCGCCCCCTCCGCCGTCAGCGCAGGAATCTTCTGCGCAAGCGCAACGGGTCCGCCGCTGCCATAGCTCCACTCCCCGGAGGGCGGCTCCCCCACAGCCGGTCCGGTGGGCGGCGGCGCGGCGTCCCCGGGCTCCGCGCCCTCCGGCGGCAGGGCGGTGTTGGCGTCCCAGCCGTCGCCGGCACTGTCCCCGCTGACAGCGCCGCCGTTGGCGCTGCCGGAGCTGCCGTTCCAGCCGTCGCCGCCGGAGCTGCCCATGCGCACCTGGCTCAGGGCGAAGGCCCCGCCCACGATCAGCGCCAGACAGGCGGCCAGGGCCGCGTACCGCCGCCACTCCGCCGGAACGGTCCAGCGGTGACGCCGGACAAACCGGTAGTCCCCGGCCTCGTCCACATAGTCGGAGCGCACATTGGTGATCGCGTCAAAGATCCGCTCCGCGCCGCTCATACCGCCACCCCCTCGCTCTCCAGATACCGCCGCAGTCCCTCCCGCAGCCGTGTTAAACGCTTGGTCAGAGCATTGGGCCGCACCCCCAGCTCCCCGGCCAGCTCCCCCACGGCGTCGCCGTACCAGTACCGCCGGAGGAACAGCGCCCGGTCCTCCCCGCCCAGGGTGCCCAGCCAGCGCTCGATCAGCTCCGTCAGCTCCCCGGCCTCCGCCCGGTGGCTCACGCTCTCCGGCGCGCTGACGCACTCCCCCAGCTCCGAGAGGAGCACCTCCGCCCCGGCGTACCGCTTCCGGGCGTGGAGGGCGCGGTAGCGGCTGATGGAGAAGTTGCGCACGATCCGCCCCAGGTAGGCCCGCAGGCTGTCCGGCCGCTGGGGCGGCATGGTGTCCCAGGCCTTCAGATAGCTGTCGCTGACGCACTCCTCGCTGTCGGAGAAGCTGCGCAGGATGTTCATGGCGATGCGGCGGCAGAGGGAGCCGTACTTGCTGTCCGTCTCCGCGATGGCCCGCTCATCCCGCTGCCAGTACAGCGCGATGATCCCGGTATCCTCCATCCCCGCGCCCCCTTTCTCTCTGGTTCTCTCTATTATGACGCAGCCGGGCGTACAATGTGCCGCCGCCGGCCCCTATTTTTTCACGTTCAGCAGCTTTCTAAGCTCCTGCCCTTTCTCCTCCCAGTCCTCCACCCAGTCGCCGGCGCTGACCTTCAGCAGCACCCCCACCGCCTCCAGGAGGGTCTGCCGTGTCTCCTTGTCAAAATCCTTGTAGCGGCGGATCATGGCGCTCACCGCCCCCATCCTGTCGCTGTCCAGGTCGGTAAGGGTCCGGGCGTTGGTGCTGCCCAGCACCTCGAAGAGGGCGTCCACAAACCGCTCCCGCTGCCCGTCGTCCATGGCGCCGATGAAGTCCCGGATGGTCTGGTCCCCGGTGCGCCCCGCCTGGGAGATCCCCTGCCGCCGGACAAAGCGGTTCCCCAGCACCTCCCAGCTGAACCCGTCGTGCTGGTAGATCCCCTTCCCGCAGCTGGCCACCACGCCATAGTTCTCATCGTGCTCCAGCAGCATTCCCACAATGGAGGACCGGGGCACGATGGTGTGGATGCGCTCCCGCAGGGCCTGGTACGCCGCCGTCTCCACCAGGGACTCCTTGAATCCCGGGCCGTCGTTGTTGTACACCGCCTTGATCCGCCGCTGAATTCTGCCCCCGCAGTGGACGGCGCTGTACACCGCCAGATTTCCCCCCTTGGAGTGTCCGCCGAGGATCAGCTTCTTCCCCGGGTAGGCCGCCGCCGCGGCCTTCACGTACTCCACCGCGATGGGCTGACTGGGCACCGTGGGGAGAAAGGCCATGTTGAAGTCCTCCTTCCAGCCCACCAGCGTGTCGTCGGTGCCCCGGAAGGCGATATAGACGCTGCCGTCTCCGATGTCCACCGTCAGCGCGGCAAACTGGGCCTCCCGCCCGGTGTCGATGTGGGAGCAGAACCCTCCCAGGCCCATCCCGGCAAACCGGGGACTTTGGACCATCCGCCTGGCCATGGTGAGGATCTGGTCGGGCACCAGCACGCCCATGCTCAGCTCCTGCCCCTCATGGCGGCGGAAGTAGGCGGTCACCGCCTCCCCCAGGGGCGCCATCTCCCCCTCCGCCGGCACAATCCCCCCCAGATCCAGGAAGCAAAACTCCGAGAGAATCAGATTGTCCACCTCGTTAAAGGGGTCCTGCGCCACCGTCAGATCCCCCCGCCAGTCGATATAGTCGATCATATTTGCCATCGCCGCCGTCTCCTTTCCGATCTGAAACTGTACTATACCTGCCGCAGTAAAAATCCGGAAGGTATATGCGCCCTGTTTTGCGGCTGCCGCCTGTGACGGCGAGCAAAACGGCTTAACACAATCGTATTATTTCCAAATTCTTAGAAGCTGTACCAATAGGTGAAACATACAGATATGCGAGATAAAATTGGAGATAACAAGGCAAGAAATCGCAGAAATACTTGGTGTATTTCAAGATTTTTTAACGCGGTTAGCGGCAATTTTAGCCGCAAAGTTGTGTGTTGAGCCTATTGGTACAGCTTCTTAATGCGGAAATAATACCCGCCTTCTCTCCATCATATCCTCCCGGCCCCCCGCTGTCAACCAGTCATATTCGCGGCCCAAGCCTCATATAGTCGAACAGCATGAAAACCAACAAAGAGCGGCGGACGACGGAAAATGTTTTCCCCCCTACTTCCATACTGATGAGGTGACGCAAATGGACGAATGCAGAAATTCATTACTCCTGTGCGGCCGGGCCTCCGGCGAGCCGGTGTTCTCCCACTCAAACCACGGCGAGGGGTTCCACCGCTTCCCCCTCTCTGTGGAGCGGCTGAGCCAGCAGGAGGACTGCCTCAGCGTGCTGGCCACCGAGAGCCAGTTCGCCTCCCTGCTCCCCCTCACCGGACGAAAGCTCCGCGTGGAGGGACAGATCCGCTCCTTCAACAACAAGAGCGGCGAGGGCAGCCGCCTGGTCATCAGCGTTCTGGCCCGCACATTGCAGCCCTCGGAGGAGGAGGACTGCAACTGCGTGACCCTCACCGGCGTCATCTGCAAGCCCCCCATCCTCCGCCGCACCCCTCTGGGCCGGTGCATCTGCGATGTGATGCTGGCGGTAAACCGGCGCTACGGCCGGGCGGACTATCTCCCCTGCATCGCCTGGGGACAGGTGGCCATCCTGGTGAGCCAGATGCCGGTGGGCAGCCCTCTCTCCATCGACGGCCGCATCCAGAGCCGCCGCTACACCAAGGTCCTCCCCGACCGCACCGAGCTGCGCACCGCCTATGAGGTAAGCATCATGCAGCTGAGGGATCCCGCGGACGCGGGGCCGGACTGATACCGCAGGATACCCCGCCACATCGCCCGGTCAGGCCAAAAGGATGTCCAGCGCAGGAGGCCTCCCCTCGGGTGCGGCAGCACATCGCAGAAGCACACAGCCCCCTGCGGGATCTCTTCTGACACAGCCTGACAAAAAAGAGCCGCCTGACAGCAAAAAAGTGTCACCGGCCCGATATCAGCCGGACCGGTGACGCGCTCTGCACAGGGAGTTATTTTTGACAAGAGCTCTCTCCGCCGCCTTCCCCAAGGAGGGGACAAAGAGCCTGCATACTCCGGACCGGGGCCGAGAGGACGTCCCCCTCCGCTCGCTGTGAGAGCCCAACGGAAAGGCCCGGCCGCAGAAGCGGCCGGGCCTTTTCTCAAAACTTCTCCAGACTGTCCATGGACAGCACAAACACGGTAGCGCCGCCGGCCCGAACGTCCACGGGCACCGGAATCCCTCCGGGCATAGTCGGCGTATAGGTCCTCTGCACACGTCTGCCGGTGTACTGCTTGAGAATATCCAGCACCAGCGCCAGCCGCTCGTTCTCCACGCCGATCATGATCGTGACGTTTCTCTTCTTGAGAAAGCCGCCGGTAGAGCTGAGCTGAGTCACATAGAAGGAATGCTCTGTGAGAGCACTGACCACCATATCGTAGTCGGCCTCCTGAATAATGGCTAAGATCAGTTTCTTCCCGCTCTCCGTCTGTTCCATGCCCGTACCTCCTCCGATGGACGCTCTCAAACTGAAACTGTATGTAGTTACTTCTCCTCAATGGCCAGAATGCCCATGGGGCAGGCCTTGGCGCAGATACCGCAGGCGATGCACTTGCTGGCCTTGTCGGCGCCGGGGGCCAGGACCATCACGTGCATGGGGCAGGCCTCCACGCACTTGCCGCAGCCCACGCACTTCTTCTTGTCGATCATGTACACGCCCTTGGCGTTCTGGCTGATGGCCCCCTCGGGGCAGGTCC
>CANDEH010000101.1 GCA_947383645.1 uncultured Clostridia bacterium
CCGTCTTTCCCATGCAGAAAAGACGGCTTATCCAGTCGGGCGATATGTGATTTTATAGCGCCGCCTCGCTCATGTAGCGCATGAACGCCGCCATATCCCCCCGGTCGCTGAGGCGCACGCGGAGGCCCGTCTCCCCCGGCTGGAGCATCCCCAGGAGCTGACGGGCGGTGCCGTCCCGCTTCAGGTCCGCCCGGCTGCCGTCGGGCAGGTCCAGGAGCACCTCTCCGCAGCTCCTTGCGGCCATCTCCAGAAACTTGCACATGTTGGGAATCCAGTGGAATTTTACAGTAAACATATTGCCTTCTCCTTTCCGCTGCTTTGAAGCAGCCGCTCGTGGGCCAATACCATAACGATCAGAATGCCAGTCAGATAGACCGGGAACAGGGACACGGTGATGTGCCCGGCGATGAAGCCAAACAGGGGCGGCACCAGGCAGGTGCCCACGTAGGCGCTGGCCATCTCCACGCCGATCACCGCCTGGGACCGCGCCGCGCCGAAGTGGTCCGGGGTGGCGTGGATCACGCTGGGGTAGATGGGGGCGCAGCCCAGGCCGATGAGGACCAGTCCCGTGAGGGCCGCCCCCATCCCCAGGGGCATGGCCACGGCAGCCAGGCCCAAGGCGATGATCCCCTGACCCAGACGGACCATCTGCCGGTCGCTGAGCTTGTAGGTGAGAAAGCCGCTGAGGGCCCGGCCGGCGGTGATCCCGATGAAGAACAGCCCCGCGTACCCCGCCGCCGCCTCCGCCGGCACCCCCCGGTGGAGGGTGAGATAGCTGCTGCCCCACAGCGAGGCGGTGGACTCCAGACCGCAGTAGGCAAAGAAGGTGAGCATACTGGCTCGGGCCCTGGGGAGGGCCAGAATCTCCCGGAGGGGCAGGGGCTGTGACGCCGTCTCCGCCTCCTCCCCGCCGCCGGACTTTTTCCAGAGAGGCAGGCTCAGCAGCAGGATAGCCGTCAGGCCGATCTGAAGCAGGGCCACCGCGCGGTAGCCGCCGCTCCAGTGTCCCCCGCCGGAGAGGACGGCGGAGATGATGGCGGGCCCCAGGGAGGCCCCCACGCCCCACATGCAGTGGAGCCAGCTCATATGACGGCTGGCGAAGTGGAGGGCCACGTAGTTGTTCAGCGCCGCGTCCACGCTCCCCGCCCCCAGGCCGTAGGGCACCGCCCAGAGGCACAGCATCCAGAATTGACTGCTCCAGGAGAAGCCCAGGAGGGCCGCCGCCGTCATGGCCACGCTGACGGCCGTCACCCGCCCCGCCCCCAGTCGCCGGGTGAGGCGGTCGCTCTGGAGGCTGGAGACCACGGTGCCGCAGGAGATAATCATGGAGATGATGCCCGCGCAGGACACCGGCACGCCGAAGGGACCGTACATACTGGGCCAGGCCGCCCCCAGGAGGGAGTCGGGCAGACCGAGGCTGATAAAGGACAGGTAGATAACCGCCAGGAGCAGATGGATCATAGGGGATTCCTCCTTGCATTTTCTCTTGCGTTCTGCTATGATATTACCACTAAAAATTCAGAAGTGTTAGGACAAAAGAGCCGTTTTGATAGGACAAAACCGTCAAGTCAGGAGGGATTCCATGGCGCTGAAGGAGTGCGTTTCCACCGTGGATGAGCAGGGGCGGGAGCTCTTGGAGCACGGCACGGCCCTGTTTCCCGCGGTCTGCTACCACGATGATCTGGAGACTATGACCGTCCCCTGGCACTGGCACGACGAGATCGAGACCAGCATCGTAGAGGGCACCGACGCCGTCATCTCCGTGGGGGGCGAGACCTGCCGGGTGAAGCCGGGGGACGGCTATTTCATCAACACCGGGGTTCTCCACGGGATGTGGCCCGCCGGGCCGGGCCGGTGCCGCCTGCGGGCGGTGCTCTACCACGCCCGTCTGGTGGGGGGCGGCGTGGACAGCATCTTCTACCAGGGCTATCTCCAGCCCCTGCTGTCCGACCCCTGCCGGCCCTACATTGTCTTCCGCCAGGAGGTGCCCTGGGAGCGGGAGGTCCTCCAGGCCGTCCAGCAGGCCTGGGAGGCCTGCGCCTGTGAGCCGCGGGGGTACGAGTTCCAGGTCCGCGACGCGCTGTCCCGGGAGATATTTCTGCTGTCGGAGCACTGTCCGGCGGAGCGGCAGATCCCCTCGGAGAGGGCCCTGCGGGCCGGAGAGCGGATCAAGGTGATGCTCCAGTACATCCAGGAGCACTACGGCGAGGCGCTGACCACCGGCTGCATCGCCGGGAGCGCAGCCGTAAGCGAGAGCGAGTGCCTGCGGTGCTTTCGCGCCATGCTGGGTACCACGCCCATCCAGTATCTGAAGCAGCTGCGGGTACAGAAGGCGGCGGCGCTGCTCCTTGCCACGGAGCGGCGGGTGGCGGATATCGCCGCCCAGTGCGGATTTCAGGATGCCAGCTACTTTACGCGGACATTCCGGGCGTATCAGGGCTGCACCCCGGCGGAGTATCGCGCGCGCCTTCAGGGGTGAACGCGCCGGGCCCGCCGCAGCGACAAATTTCGGCCCAAGGGCCGAAATTTGCTCTCAGTCTGTCAAAAAACCGTTGGTTTTTTGACAGGCTGACGCGCCGTGCGGGGGCAATCCCCGCACGGCGCGTGTATATATTGCCATCTGACCGGCGCACTTTCCGATCCGGCTGCGCCGTACCCTCAGGTCTCTTCCGCCGTTACCCGCAGCGGGCCGCCCTCCGGCGGCGCCCAGAGCGTAGGCTCGTTGCGGTAGACCCACGCCATCCAGTGGTAGCGGGCCGGCGCGCCGATGCCGTGGGAGGCGGAGTGCCACGTCCCCCGGTGGATGACGAAGATATAGCCCGGGCGGAGGATCACAGGGATCAGCGCCCCGGTCTTAGGCGGTTCCGGCGTGGCCGGCGCCAGACAGAAGCAGATCGGCCTGTCAATCGGGATCTGCGCCTCCTCCGTGTGCAGGTGCCGCTCCACCTCCCGGCAGACGAAGGGCGTCCCGCACCCCAGCGTATACCCCAGCGTACCGATGGTGTCAATCAGCGGCCCGCGGATATCGGTGGCCTCCCAGCCGTCCCCCGAGGAGGACACCACGTTTCCCGTGTCGCGCCCCCGCCCGGAGAGGTTGTAGAGAATCCCGTAGCGCTCCAGCTCCTCCGGGGGAAGATCCGTGATCTCAACGGCGTGTCTCGCCGGTATGTTCTCCATAGCACTGCTCCTCTCCCCTGTCATCGGCAGCTGCGCACCGCGTCCATGAATGTCTGCACATGGGCGGGATCCACGTCGCCCTTGTCGATGTACGTATCCTTGAAATAGCTGCCGACAATCGCCGCGTCGGCGTAGCGGAACTGTTCGGCGCAGCTCTCCGGCAGCACGCCGGCGGCGGCCACCAGCGGGAAGTCCGGCCCCACGATGGCGCGGAAGGACGCGATCTTCTCCACCGGCGTGGGCACCCCCGTGCCGGCGCCGGTGACGGCAATGGCGTCGCAGCGCTCCATGCCGATCCGGAGATCCTCCTCCAGGGAGCGGCCGGACCTGTAGGGCTGGTACTTGAAGCGGACGCCGCCGATCACAGCGCCGCCGTAGCGGGCGCGGCAGTTCTCCAGGAGCGCCCCGAAGTCCCCGTCCTCCTCCGGCGCAAGGTGGCCGGCCACGGAGTCCAGCTGTAAAAAGGCGGCGTCATACTGCGCGGCCATACGGAAATTTTCCTCCGTATTTTCCAGAATATTGACGCCATACAGGAAATCGACCTGCTGGTGATGGAAATAGCGGAGCACCCGCTCGGCATCCTCCGGCGTGCCGAAATAGTTCTCAACAATAACGGCGTCCACGCCGTTGTCCACCATGGCGCGGGCCTCCGCACAGGCGCGGCGGATCACCTCGTCGCCGCCGTCGCCCTTGAGATGGAGCATCCCCATGATCGGTTTGCGCTCTGAAAAGATGGATAAAAATTTGTCTCTAACCATGTGTTTCCCCTCCTGTTAATTGGACAGTTTCGCCACAAGATCTCCAATTTGCAGCGTGTTCCGGTAGCCGAGCCGGCTGGCGAGCTCCCCGATCTGCGGCTTTTTGATCCGCGCCTCCCGCAGAATCTGTTCGTCCTCAAAGATCTCCTCCGGCGTGCCGTCTGCGATGATCTGCCGGTGGGCCATCACGATCACCCGGCGGAAATTGGCCGCCACAAACTCCATATCGTGGGAGATTGTGATTACGGCGGTCCCCTCCCCGCTCAGCGTGTCCACCAGCCGGGCCAGACAGGCCACGCCGGCCACGTCCTGCCCCGCCGTGGGCTCGTCCAGAATGAGGTAGGGCGTCTGGGCCGTAAGGACCGACGCGATGGAGACGAACTTCTTCGTCGAATAGGGGATCTCGTAGGGATTGTTGTCGAAATACCGCTCAATCCCGCTCAAATCCACCGCCCGGCGGACGCGCCGCTGGATCTCCTCCTCAGGCAGGCGGTGATAGCGGCCCCAGAACTCCACCTCGTCCCGAACCGTCGTTTTAAAAATCTGGTCGTCGGGGTTCTGGAACACGTAGCCCACCATGCCGGAGATGAAGGCGGTCGTATGCTGGCGGGTATTGACGCCGTTGACCGTTACGTCGCCTTCGGTGGGCCTGTTCAGGCCGTTCATCAGCTTGACCGCCGTGGTCTTCCCCGCGCCGTTCTGCCCGATGATGGCCACCCTCTCCCCGTCCCGGATGGTCAGATTCAGATCCTCGTTGGCCAGCGTCCCATTGGGGTAGCGGAAGCAGACTTGCCTCAGTTCGATGCTCATACCGCCTCGCCTCCTCTCTCCCGCACATAGGTCTCGGCCTCCTCCAGGGTGATCGGCAGCGCCCGCAGCGGCATGCCGGCCCGGGCCATCTCATGGCCAAAGAGCACCGTCTGCGGCAGGGCCACCTGGCGCCTTACAAGGCCGTAGTCCGACAGCACCTCCCGGGTGGGACCGCTGCGGATCAGCTTCCCGCCGTCGATGACAAGGATCTCGTCGGCGTACTCAGCCAGAAGCTCGATCTTGTGCTCCACCAGGATCACGGTCTTCTGCTGCTCCTTCAGGGATCGGATAATCTGAAAAATGCTCTCCGTCCCGTCCGGGTCCAGCTGGGAGGTGGGCTCGTCAATCACATAGATGTCGGCGTCCATGGCCAGGATGGAGGCAAAGGCCACCCGCTGGCGCTGGCCGCCGGTGAGCTCGTTGGGGTTCTTTTGCAGCAGATCGTAGATCCCCACCTGCTCCACCACGGCCATCGCCCTGCGGATCATCTCCTCTTTCTCCATGCCCAGGTTCTCCAGGCCGATGACGATCTCCTCCAGTACGCTGTCGCGGATGCCGCTGATCTGGGTAAAGGGGTTCTGGAAGATATACCCCACCTTGGAGCACAGCTCGCTCTTGTCCCACTCCCCCACCGGCCGTCCCTCAATGGTGACGCCGCCGGTGAGCTCGCCCAGATAGAAGTCCGGAATGAGGCCCTTAATCAGGCTGCACAGCGTGGATTTCCCGCCGCCGTTGGGGCCGATAACGCCGTAGAATTTCCCCTGTTCAAAGGCGAAGGTAACATCGTCCAGCGCGTACCCCTTTGTCAGCGGGTACCGGTATCGGATATGGCTCAGCTCCACACTGTTCATCCCAGAAACCTCCATACAATGGCGGCGATTACCGCCGCGTCCGCCGCAACACAGGCCGTCTTCTCCCAGAGGGGCACCCTGCGCAGCTCATAGATGTGGGTCGCCCTGGCCCGGGAGGCGAAGGCCCGGGTCTCCATGGCCACGGCCTTCTCCTCCGTGGCGGCAATGGAGCCCAGCAGCAGCGGGAACAGGATGGGGATCAGCGCCTTGAAGCGTATCCGCAGGCTCCCCGTGGTCTCCACGCCCCGGGCGCTCTGGGACTCCATGATGACAGGGGCCGTCTTGCCCAGATCGGTGACAGACTGCATGGAGGCCAGGAGAATATAGGACGCCGAGCGGGAGATCCCCAGCCCCTCGATGGCATAGGAGAGATCCTTCAGGGGCGTAATCATGTAGAAGGTCATAATGGCCCCGCAGATCTCCGTAATCAAAAGTCCCATCGCCAGCCCCTTCAGGAACCCCTCCCTCGTGATGTCGATGATCCACCAGCTCCAGTAGACCGTCTCCCCGGGCTGAAACGCCGCGTTGAGCACCAGGAGAAAGGAGAACAGGAGGGCGGCAATCGGGATATACAGCCGGCAGAAGCGGCGAAAGGTCTCTCTCCCCGCCCAGGCGTTGATGAGAAAGCACAGCGCAATCACAGCCAGCCTGCTCCAATAGCTGCCCAAAAGCGCCCCGCCGAAGAGCATGACAGCGGCAAAATTCAGCTTGGAAAACGGATAGAGATCCAAAATCGCGTTGTTATGGCTCTTGGGAGATCGAAACGAATCAATAAAAGCCTCTTGACTGGTCACTTGCATTCCCCCTTTTGATCGGTACTCTGTCCGGCGGATCTCTCCGCCGGACAGAGTCTGTATCGCATATCGGGTCTGTTGACAAAACCAAATTCCCGGGAATATAGCAGGCATTTCCTGCGGTTTCTCATCAAACTGACAAACCATCTCCTGCGCCATCCATCCGGCGCGGCTCTGTCAGCAGCTCCCTGTCTCTTTACTGGGGATCCTCCGGAATATACTTGTTGCCGTAGGGGAGCTTCAGCAGGAAGCGGTTGGGAATGCTGCGCACGGCGATCAGCATGATGATGGCGGAGGGGATCTTGTCCACCACGTCGGAGAGCCCCTCGGAGATGGTGTTTGCGGCGAAGAGGCCCAGGTTGAAGGTCTTGACAATGAAGCCGGTGATGACGCCGGTGGGACTTGCCGTATAGCCGCCGTAGACCGACACGGTGACGATGGAGCCCAGCAGGCCGCAGATCAGGCCGATGATGAGGCCGTAGACCACGGTCTTGCCGATGTTCTTGAACCAGCCCCAGCTGGCCACAAGACCGGCTGTGAGCCCCACGGCGAAGTAGTTCCCCAGATAGAGCAGATTGCTGGGGTGCGTGATGCTCAAGAGGCATCCGATGACCAGCGCGGTGATGATGCTGTAGACCGGTCCGCAGAGGGCGCCCACCACCATGGTGCCCACCGCGTCAAAGTAGACCGGCAGCTTCAGAAGCTGGACAATCTGCCCCAGGACAAAGTTGACCGCAATCCCCAGGGGGATCAGATAGAACGCCATCTTGTTTGTGTTTCCCTTTGCCATGACTGCTACCTCCTAAAATCGTATGTCAGATTTGGCGGAGCGAAACAGGTCGAAATATCGCCCTCGCTTAATACAATATAATACATCTTGTTTGATAAGTTAATATTAAAAATATTTTTTTATTAAAACTATTGAAATTACACAAAATCCATGGTGTCCTTTTGTCAGAAAGGAGGGAGCACCATGACAAAGAAGTATGCGGTGTTTCTCGGCGACGTAGCATTGGACGAGTACTATGCGGTGGAGCGATGGCCGGGATCCGCGGAAAAGGTTCCGGCGGACATGCTGGAGAGCCGGATGGGCGGCATGATTGCCAACGCGGCCTGCGTCTACGCCAGCTACGGGGCGGAGGCGCGTTTTTCCGGAGTATTATGCCCGGAAGACAAAAAACTCTGCGACGCGCTGAACCGGGACGGGATTGACACCGGCCTAGTGGTCTACGATCCGGGCATGGCGGCCTCCAAGTGCATGATCTTTCTGGCCGAGGGGGAGCACACGGTATTTATCATCAACACTAGGGCGGAGGAGATGCCCATTACAGCGGAGATCCAGCGGGCCTACTGCGGCGCAGAGGTGATCTACACCGGTTTTTGGGCGCTGCGCTACCTGCGTCTGGCGGGAATGGCGCTGGAGGAGATCGTGGCGGCCTGGCACAGGAGCGGCGTGCGTCTGGTCATTGACGCCGATGTGGACAAGCTCTCCCCGGCGGATAAGGCTCTGCTGCCCTATGTGCACACGCTTTTTATGAACGAGGTGGGTTTCGCCGCCCAGCGGGACGGCCGCTCGGAGGAGGAGACGGTCCGGCATTTCCTCAGTCTCGGCGTGGAGCTGTTGATTGTCACGCTGGCTGAGCGCGGCTGCGTGGTCTACTCCAGGGAGGGTGCGCTGCGGGTTCCTGGGGTGCCTGCGGAGGTGGTGGACGTCACCGGCGCGGGGGACACCTTCTGCGGCTCCTTCACCTTTTTCTACGGGCTCACCAGGGATCCGGAGCGCTCCGCCGTATTTGCCACCTACGCCTCCTCCCGGGCGGTAAGCGGGATGGGGGCGCAGTGGGCGGCGGTGCCGTTTTGTCCTATATGGACCGCTGCGGCGGGGACAGCGCGCCATACGAGGCGGTTTTGCGGGAGGCCGGCTATCTGAAAAATTAAATTTATCTTTACAGATAGGGAAAATCTGTATAAAATAGAATATATAATGCGAATCAAGAGTTAAAAAGGGGTAGAAAAACAGCGCAAAAGAGCAGAGA
>CANDEH010000102.1 GCA_947383645.1 uncultured Clostridia bacterium
TCGTGGCCCAGCATGTCCAGCTTCAGGAGGTTGTCCTCCATGCAGTGATATTCAAAGTGGGTGGTGATGATGTCGCTGTCGGCGGCATCGGCAGGGTGCTGCACAGGGCAGAAGTCCTCCACGTCCATGTCGTCGGGAACCACCACCAGCCCCCCCGGGTGCTGCCCGGTGGTCCGCTTCACCCCCACACAGCCCAGGGCCAGCCGGTTTTCCTCCGCGTGGCCGGGATTCAATCCCCGGGCCTCCAGGTACTTCTTCACATAGCCGTAGGCGGTCTTCTCCGCCACGGTGCCGATGGTCCCCGCCCGGAACACCTGCTTCTCGCCGAACATCTCAATAGCGTGGCGGTGGGCCCGGGCCTGGTACTCCCCGGAGAAATTCAGGTCAATATCCGGCACCTTGCCGCCGCCGTAGCCCAGGAAGGTCTCAAAGGGGATGTCAAAGCCGTCCTTCACATACTTGGTCCCGCAGACAGGGCAGTCCTTGTCGGGCATATCCGCGCCGCAGCCGTAGGAGCCGTCCAGGATGAACTCGTTGTGCTTGCACTTGGGGCAGCGGTAGTGGGGCGGCAGGGCGTTGACCTCGGTGATCCCGGACATATAGGCCACCAGGCTGGACCCCACGGACCCACGGGATCCCACCAGGTATCCGTTCTCCAGGGACCGCTGAACCAGCTTTTGGGCAGACATGTAGACCACGTCGTACTTCCCCAGGATGCCGCCCAGCTCCACGTTCAGCCGGTCCACAATCAGCTGGGGCGGCTCCTCGCCGTAGAGGGCGTGGACCTTGTCCCACACCAGCTGGTTCAACTCCTGCTCCGAGTTCTCCAGTCGGGGCGGGAACAGCTTTCCCTTGGGCAGCAGCTCCAGAGACTCCACCTGGTCGGCAATAGCCCGGGTGTTGGTCACCACTACCTCAAAGGCCTTCTCCTCCCCTAAGTAGGCGAACTCCCGGAGCATCTCGTCGGTGGTTTTGAAGTAGATGGGCAGGGGCGAGTCGCAGTCGGAAAATTTCTTGGTATCCAAAAGGATATGCCGAAAGATCTCGTCCTCCGGGTCCAGAAAGTGCACATCTCCGGTGGCGCAGACGGGCTTTCCAAGCTCCTCCCCCAGGCGCACAATGGTGCGGTTGAACTCCCGCAGCTCCTCCTCGCTCTGGACCTTGCCGTCCCGGAGCATGAAGAGGTTGTTGCAGATGGGCTGAATCTCCAAAAAGTCGTAGAAGGAGGCGATGCGCTTCAGCTCCGCCCAGTCCTTGTGCTCAATCACCGCCTGGAACAGCTCCCCCGCCTCGCAGGCACTGCCCACGATCAGGCCCTCCCGGTGGGCGGCCAGCTCCGTCTTGGGGATCACCGGCACCCGGCGGAAGTATTTCAGATTGGAGGCGGAGACCAGCTGGTAGAGGTTCTTCAGCCCCGTCCGGTTTTTGGCAATGAGGATAATGTGCCGGGGCCGCCGGTTGGCGGTGCCCAGAGGCCGCAGCTTCAGCATGGCCTCGTTGACCCCGGAGAGGCTCTCCACACCCATTCCCCGCAGCTTCTCAAAGAAGGGGGGCAGGAACAGCCCACAGGTGGCCGCGTCGTCGCTGGCCCGGTGGTGCTGGAAGGCGGGGAGCTTCAAGTGCTCCGCTACAATGTCCAGCTTGTACTTGTTCAGCTCCGGCAGCAGGTTCTGGGCCAAAATCAGCGTATCCACATAGGTGGGGTCAAAATCCAGCCCCACCTTAGCGCAGCCGGCGCGGATAAAGCCAATATCGAACTCCGCATTGTGGGCCGCCAGAGGCCGGTCCCCGACGAAGTCCAGAAAGACCGTCAGCGCCTCCTTCAGGCTGGGCGCCCCCCGGAGCATGGCGTCATTGATGCCGGTGAGAGCGATGATCTCCGGCGTCAGCCGACGGTTGGGATCCACAAAGGTCTGGAAGCGCTCCACAACCTTGTCGCCACAAATCACAACGGCCCCAATCTCTGTAATGGCCTCCCGCTTTACATTAAGTCCCGTGGTCTCAATATCAAAGGCCACATACTCACCTGTAAAGGAAAAATCCTTTTCACCGTGGACAGCTATGCGGTCGTCCAAGTTGTTGACGAAGTAGCCCTCCATGCCGTACAGGATCTTGATATTTTTAGCTGAGTGCCAGGCGTCGGGGAACCCCTGGACCACGCCGTGGTCGGTGATGGCCACCGCCGGATGGCCCCAGGCCTCCGCCCGCCTGACAATATTTCCCTCCGGCCCGGCCTTGGTGTTCAGCGGCGAGAGGGCGTCCATATTGGAGAAGGTGGTGTGGAGATGGAGCTCCACCCGTTTTACCTCCGCCGTGTCCTGGCGCATTTCGTGGCCCTGCCCGACGGTCATAATGGCCCTGGGGTCCAGTATCACATCGCTGCCGTCCCGGTTGAGCTTGACGAACCCCTGGACCCGGAGCCACATCCCCGGCTTGATCTCCTTTTTCAGGCTGTCCTTCTCCTGCTTTTGCAGGTACTTGGTCACCCGGACGCTGCACCGGAAGTCGGTCATATCAAAGGTCAGGCAGAACACCCCCGGCCGGCGGGTCTCGTAGAGGTCGGAGAAAAACACTCTCCCCTCCACACAGATCTGGCCCATTTGGGGGTTGAGCCCCTCCATGGACTGCACCTTTCCCCGGACCGCGCCGCCGAAGATAACCTCCCCCCTCTCCCGATCAGCGCCGGCAGGCGCAGCCACTGTCTCCAGAGGCGGGGCCTCCACAGCAAGGCGCACCGTCACCTGCTCCAGTCCGTAGGCAGCGGCCACTGCGGCGCGCAGCTCCCCCATGGCCCGCTCCCCCAGCTCGCAGGTGCTGACCATGTCCAGCGCCATGGAGCGGTCCTTCCGGCTGAGCTCCGCCCGCAGGATCGCCGCGTCGCTGAGGGCAATATGGAGCCCCCGGCTCAGCTCTAAATTCTTAAACAGTTCAAAAAACGGTATCTTCTTTGCCATTTGTAGTCCATTCCTATCGCAATATGCTCTCCAACACAGATCGGCGCGCTTCTACAGCTTCCCGATCTCCTCCATCAGCGCGTCTACCAGGTGCTCCTCCCTCACCTTGCGGAGGATCTTCCCCCTGGCGAAGAGGAGCCCCTCCCCCTTTCCGCCGGCAATTCCCACATCCGCCGCCGCGGCCTCCCCAGGACCATTCACCGCACAGCCCATGACCGCCACAGTGATGGGCTTTTTGCAGCCCTTCAGCCGCCGCTCCACCTCCCGGGTCAGACCGATCAGGTCGATGCTGGTCCGGCCGCAGGTGGGGCAGGCGATCAGGTTCACCCCCTCCTGACGGAGACCGACGGCCATAAGAATTTTTTTAGCCGCGGCGATCTCCTCCACCGGATCGGCGGTGAGCGTCACCCGGATAGTATCCCCAATCCCGAGACACAGCAGTCCACCGATGCCCATGGCGCTCTTTACCATGCCCATCTCCGGCGTCCCCGCCTCGGTAACGCCCAGATGCAGGGGATAGCCGCACCGCTGCGACAGCAGCCGGTAGGCCGACACCATCACCGGCACTGCGGAGCACTTTACAGAGATGCAGATATCCGTAAAGCCAACCCTCTCCAGCAGTGCGGCGTGTCCCATAGCGCTCTCTACAAGAGCCTCCGCCGTGACGCCGCCGTATTTTTGGGACAGTGACTTCTCCAGCGACCCGCCGTTGACGCCGATGCGGATGGGAACTCCCGCCGCGCCGCAGGCCTCCGCCACCGCCCGGACATTCTCCTCTCCCCCAATATTGCCGGGATTGATACGAATTTTGTCAATCCCCTGCCGGACGCACTCCAACGCCAGGCGGTAATCAAAGTGGATATCCGCCACCAGAGGAATGTGGATGCTCTCCCGAATGGCAGCGATGGCCCTTGCCGCCGCCATGTCCGGTACGGCCACCCGCACGATCTCACAGCCTGCCGCCTCCAGAGCCAAAATCTGGCGGACAGTAGCCTCCACATCGTCCGTTTTTGTGTTGCACATGGACTGGATGCTCACCGGTGCGCCGCCCCCCAGGGGAACGCCTCCCACTGTCAATCTCTTTGTCATGTCCCTCTCCTCTATTTAATCAGCCGGAAAATGTCCTGGAAGGTTACCAGCACCATCAATCCCATCAAGAGCAGGAAGCCCACCGCGTGGATATAGCCCTCATATCTGGGCGGGATCTTCCGCCGGAGCACCAGCATGGACGCGCTGTTAATCAGCAGAAAGAAAATCTTCCCTCCGTCCAGAGCCGGGATAGGCAGCAAGTTCATCACCGCCAGATTCACCGCGATCAGCGCGCCGAAGCGGGCGATGTTCTCCACCGCCTCCGCTGTGGTTTCGCTCTCCTCCCCCATCTC
Organism: uncultured Clostridia bacterium; assembly: GCA_947383645.1. GTDB lineage: Bacteria > Bacillota > Clostridia > Oscillospirales > Oscillospiraceae > CAJFPI01. The sequence goes on from CANDEH010000102.1 coordinate 4,337, forward strand.
TCCGATGGCGGAAACGATGCCCACAGGACCGCTCAGGTCCTTTACCCCGGCGTTCCCGGTGACAAGATCACCCAGGCTCATCCAGATCAGGCGCACCATATTCACCGAGTAGTTCCAGCTCACCCGAAGCTTGGCGCCCCAGGTGGCCTCTTCCACACCGCCAAAGTACAGCCCGTAGCCGGTAAAGGTATCCCCATTGTCTGCGGTGTACTCCCGAACAGCCATGGGAAAATTGTTGAGTACCACACGCTCTCCATTCCGTCGGACCACAAGGTCCGCAGTGGTCCCGTTCCCCCGGCTCAGGTAGAGGCCCACGTCGCTGTAAAACAAAATTCTGTGGCCGTCCACCCGCTCAAACACATCCCCTACCTGGAGGCCGCTGGCGCTCTGAAGGGGGCAGTCGGGATAGAAGCCTGTGATCTCCGCCGTGCGAAACGCCTCCGCGTTGGCAAAGAGGCATAGAATCACCAAAAAGCCCACAAGGAAGTTCATCCCCGCCCCGGCGGCAAAAATGAATATCTGCTTGATAAGGCCCTGATTATTCAGAGCATGGGGGTTGTCGCTGGCCTCCTCCTCCCCCTCCAGGGCGCAGAAGCCGCCGATGGGCAGCAGGCGCAGGGAGTAGCGGGTCCCCTCCTCCCCCTCGGCCGGCTCCCGCTTCCACAGGATGGGGCCCATACCGATAGCAAACTCGTGGACAGTGACGCCGCAGAGCCGGGCGGCAATGAAGTGCCCCCACTCGTGGACGGCCACCAGCATGCCAAAAATCAGGACGGCAGCAAGAATATAGATCATAGGGTAAAAATCTCCTTATAGTTGGGGTATTTCTCCTATCAAAACGCACGCATATCAGAATATCCCTATCCGTTTTCCATCGCCACGCGCCGGGCGGCAAGATCCGCCTCTAAAATGGCCTCCAGAGACATGGCGTCTCCACCGTCCGACCGCTCCAGGGCACGCTCCACCAGGCGGGGAATGTCGCAAAAACCGATCTCCCCCCGGAGGAACCGGCCCACCGCCGCTTCATTGGCCCCGTTGAGCGCGGCGCAGGCGGTGCCGCCCCGTCTGGCGCTGTCCATCGCCAGGCGCAGGCAGGGGAATGCCTCCATATCCGGCGCGGCGAATGTCAGCGGCGGACAGCTCAGCAGGTCCAGAGGCTCCGCCGGGCTCTCCGCCCGGCAGGGGTAAGTCAGGGCGTAGCGGATGGGCAGCCGCATATCCGGCGTCCCCAATTGGGCCAGCACAGCCCCGTCCCGATACTCCACCAGGGAGTGGACAATAGACTGCCGGTGGATCACCGCCGTCACCTGCTCCAGGGGCAGACGGTAGAGGCGCATGGCCTCAATGATCTCCAGGCCCTTGTTCATCAGTGTGGCGCTGTCGATAGTAATCTTGGCCCCCATGGACCAGTTGGGGTGCTTCAGCGCATCGGCGGCAGTGACCTGCTCCAGCTCCCCAGCGCTTCTGCCGTAAAAGGGTCCGCCGGAGCAGGTGAGGACCAGCCGCCGCACCTCCCGCCTGTCCCGGCAGCCCTGGAGGCACTGGAAGATGGCGGAGTGCTCGCTGTCCACAGGGACAATCTCCGCTCCCCGCTCCTCTGCCCGCCGCATCACCAGCTCCCCGGCACAGACCAGCGTCTCCTTGTTGGCCAGAGCGATACGTTTTCCCTTTTCGACAGCAGCCAAGGTGGGTTGGAGGCCGATCATGCCCACCAGAGCCGTGACAACCGTGTCCGCCTGATCTATGGCAGCAGCCTCCAGCAGGCCCTCCAAACCGTAGGCCACCCGGACGGGCAGACCCCGGAGACGTCTGGCCAGCTCCAGCGCGGCCTCCATGTCATAGAGCACCGCCAGCTCCGGAAGAAACTCCCGGACCTGGGCCTCGACCAGATCCACACTGGACCGGGCCGCCAGGGCCGCCACCTTCAAATGCAGTTCCCGGACCACTTCCAGCGTCTGCCGTCCGATAGACCCGGTGGAACCAAGGACAGATATCGTCTGCGGGGACATGGGACACCCTTCTTTCCATTAAAAGTATCGTATTCTATCCGGAAGCAGCACGCTGCCGGCGTTTTTCACTGCCGCCAAACATACGCAGTCGAGCGGGCCGATGGGGTACATCGGCCCGCCGCAGGCTGAGTTTGCTTGATACTACATAAGATGGGGCAGGATCAGGGCCATGGCGGGAGCCACGAAGAGGACGCTGTCAAAGCGGTCCAGAACGCCCCCGTGGGCCAGGAATATCTTGCCGTAGTCCTTGATGCCGAACTCCCGCTTAATCAGGGAGAAGGTCAGATCCCCCAGTTGGGCGATGGCGCTGCACACCACGCCGATGACGGCCATGCCGCCGTAGTGGAGGGACTGGTCAAACCAGGTATTCATCACATAGACAAAGAGCAGGGCCAGCAGCAGATCCCCCAGGAGGCCGCCCACAGCGCCCTCCACAGTCTTGTGGGGGCTCACCTTGGGGGCCAGCTTGTGCTTTCCCAGGGCGTTGCCGGCGAAAAAGGCGCAGGTGTCGCTGCCAAAGCTGAAAAGGAAGGGCAGCAGCAGATAGCCCCGGTGGCCCATATCGTCAATAAGCAGGAAGGCGCAGAAGGAGTATGGGATCAGAAGCCCTGCGAAGAGGGCCGCCATCAGCTGTGCGAACTTGACCTCCCCCGCCCGGACCACCGCCACAGCGAAGGCCAGCAGGTAGAAGACCAGCAGGCTCAGCCCCCGCCACTGGGGCAAAAAGGCGGCACAGAGCGGGGTCCACACCGCGGCGTAGACCGTAATGCGGCTTAAAAACCTGCTGTTTTGCAGGAGCCCCACGCACTCCATCATCTCGCCAGCGGCGATCCCGGAGAGGATGGCCAGGGCCACCGCCATCACCCACTCCGGGGCCAGCAGCACCACATAGAGGAGGACGGGGACGCCCACCACAGACACCAGAATTCTCGATCTCATACGCCGCCTCCCGATACTCCGCCGAAGCGCCGGTTCCGGTGCTGGTAGGCGGCGATGGCCCGGTGGAGCTCCTCTTTGGAGAAGTCGGGCCAGAGCACGTCGGTGTAGTAGAACTCGCTGTAGGCGCACTGCCAGAGGAGGAAGTTGGAGAGCCGCTGCTCCCCGCCGGGCCGGATCAGCAGGTCCGGGCTGGGGATGCCGGCGGAGTAGAGGTAGCGCTCAAAGCCCTCCTCCGTAAGTGTCCCGGGGTCGGTGATCCCCATGAGGCAGTCCCGGGCAAAGCCCCGGGCGGCGTGAACGATCTCGGCACGCCCCCCGTAGTTGATGCAGATGTTGCACTGACACCCGTCCAGCTTCGCAGAGATGGCGTTGCACCGGGCGGCCAGGTCCCGCAGCTCCTCGGTGAGCACCGACAGATCCCCCATGAAGCTGAGGCGGACATTGTCCCTCTCCATGGTGTCAATGGCCTCCAGCAGGTACTGCCGCAGCAGGGCCATGATGGTGTTTACCTCGTCCTCGGGCCGCTTCCAGTTCTCCGTGGAGAAGGCGTACACCGTCAGGTAGTCGATGCCGATGTCCCGGCAGTAGGTGGCGATGGTGCGGAAGGTCTCCGCCCCCACCTTATGTCCGGCGGTGCGGGGCAGCCCCC
>CANDEH010000103.1 GCA_947383645.1 uncultured Clostridia bacterium
ATGGGCCACGGCCGCCACTTCATCGCCAGCCACAAGTTCGCCGCCGCCGAGGGCGGCGTGGGCCGGATCGTCTGGATGCCCAAGGAGCTGAAGGACGACGTGGCGGTCCGCCTGAACAAGACCGCCAAGGAGATGCTGGGCATCGACAACTTCACTGACATGATTGGCGACGAGACCATCGCCGAGGACGCGGAGACCCTGCTCACCTTCCTCACCGAGAAGGGCCATCCGGCGCTGGGCATGGAGCCTCTGATGTAAAACATGCGGGGTGCGGCGAGAGCCGCACCCCGGTGTTTTCTTTCGGGGGGGTACCCCGGTATTTCCTGCGAGGGGGGCTGGGCGATTTGTGCAATGAAAAAAGGAGCCGCTGTAAGGGGGTGACCCCTCATCAGCGGCCCAAGCGGGTGGGATATTGGAAAGCTTCCGATAAGTATAATACTAAACTTGTCCCCCTTTGTAAATAGGAAGTTTTGCCGCTTTTTGACAGAAAAAGCATACTTTTGTCGTCTCCAGGTTGAAAAATCAAAAATTGTACATTTTCGCCAACAGAGAAAAGTTTTGCTGGACGAATGCTGGTATATATGCTACAATGCAGGTACCCACTATCCAGAGATGGAAAGGAGCGACACCAATGAAGTTTACATTTACCTGCAAGAAAGTCAATCTCAATGACTCCATCAAAGCCTACGCAGAGAAGAAGGTCGGCAAGCTGGACCGCTACTTTCAGGACGAGGCGGACGCCGCCGTCACCTTCCTGGTGGAGAAGGAGCACCGCTGTGTGGTGGAGATCACCATCCGCAGCGGCAGCACCCTCTTCCGCGCCCAGGAGGAGTCCAAGGACGGCGACATGCGCGGCGCCATTGACGCGGCCTGCACCACCATCGACCGGCAGATCCGCAAGAACAAGACCCGCCTCTCCAAGCGCCTGCGCCAGGAGGCCTTTGTCCCGGACGTTCCCGCCGAGTTCGATGTCAGCGAGGAGAAGGAGTTCCAGGTGGTCCGCACCAAGCACATCGCCGTCAAGCCCATGAGCACCGAGGAGGCCATCATGCAGATGAACCTGCTGGACCACGACTTCTTCGCGTTCCGCAACATGGAGGATGTGATCTGCATCGTCTACCACCGCAAGAGCGGCGGCTATGGGCTTATCGAGACCAACGGGGATCTTGTCTGAGATTTTAAAGCTGTACCAATGACTTTAGCACACAGGTTTATAGCCTGAATTACCGCTGTCTGCATAAAAATCCTGAAGGACAGAAGAGGTAACCTTCAAAGGATACAAGGTGAACCGAGGGCATGAAGTCGGTACAGGGTAAAAAGCGGCACTGAAGAGAGAATGTTTACTCTCTCCAGTGCTGCTTTTTTAAGGAGGCGCTGAATAAATCGCCGCGCACGTCGATTTATTCAGCGCCTCCTTAATTCTTGACAAAAGCCAAAGGATATGGTACTCTCATAATAGTAAAAAAATTGACTGTATGAAATTGACTTGCGGAGGTGGACGGGATGACCGGGGAAGGTAGGAAAAACGCGTATCTATACTGCAAATTCCGGGACGAGCAGTTTGCGCTATACAGTGAATACGCAAAGAGTCAAGGGATGCTGATAAACACGCTTCTGGTGGTCAATGCTCTCTTTTATGTAAAGGAGGGGTTGACGCAGCGCCGCATCTGTGAGCGGACTTTTCAGTCCAAGCAGACGGTCAATCTGATTATTCGGAACTTACTGAATGCGGCATATGTGACCGTTGAGGCGCGGAAGGAGAACAGGCGTGAAAAGCTGGTGCAGATGACCGATGCAGGCAGGGCCTATTGTAAAGGGGCCGTTCGCCATATCACATGGGCGGAGGATACCGCAATGTCCCTGTTTTCACCGGAGGAACAAGAACAGTTGATTGATCTGTCGAGGAGATTTACAGAGAATTTGACAAAGCTGATCCATCAGGAGACGGAGGAACTGTAATCATGGAATTCTATGAAGTGATAAGCAAAAGGAGGAGTATCCGCCAGTTTGAGGGGAGGGAAATTCCACGAGAGGTACTGGAGCGGATTTTAGATGCGGGGCTGAGGGCCCCGTCCTCCAGCCATCAGCGGCGGTGGGAGCTGGTGACGCTGACGGAAAAGGCCATCATTCACGACCTTGCGCAGATTGTCCGCCCGTATCCCTGCCGTATCAAAGAGCCCAGGACGCCCCAGCAGGAGATGTTTAAGATCGCCTACCCCCGCCAGCGCAGCATGATTGAGGAATGTGCGTGCGTAGTTTTGCCGTTGTTTAAACAGAAGTATCCGATGACCGTGGATAAGAACGGCTATGGCCTGATGGACTACGGCGCAGCGTGGGCATTGGTTGAAAATATGCTCCTTGCCGCAACTGCGGAGGGATTGGGGTCCGTGGTGCATATCCCTGTCAAGAAAGAGCCGGAGAAAATCAAGGAGTTTTTGAAGATCCCGGAGGGCTGGTATCTTCCCACCCTGGTCATTCTCGGCTATGCGAGTCCTGACGCTGAAGTGCCTTCCCAGGTCAAAGCAACCGTAGAAAACAAAGTCCATTGGAACAGGTGGTGAGGAGCGAATTCCATTATGGGCATCCCAATGATTCAAGAAATTAAGGGCAGGAGTATCCTCTCCAAATCCAATCTCCTGGTGTAAAAATATCCGGACAATTGCCGCTTCGCCTGTCAATACCGCTTTGCGGGGGCTCAGCCGGGAGAGATTACGGCAGGCCGCTTCGTACCCGCTGACCCTGTATGCTTGCAAGGTGAGACCAAGAATTTGGCAAAGACTTTCGGGCGTTCCCTCTGGGAGGACGCCCGATTTTGCATTTGTCATTTGGAACACGGTATAAAAATTTCCTCCGCCGGTCAAACTACGGTTGGAGGAAATTCCTTTTTAACTTCGGCGTGCCGTATGCCGGAAAGCGGCTTGGGAGCGAGTATGGAACGAGGAAAACATCAGGCCTCCATCTTCGGCGGCGCGGGCTTTTACATAGCCCTGCTGCTATGTGTGCTGGCCGCCGGCGTGGGCGGGTACTTCTGGCTCTTTGCCGGGAACGAGGCTGCGGACCCCGTCAGCGATCCCCCGCCTGTCACAGAGGTGCAGAAGCCCGTGGACCCCGCCCCTCCGGTGGAGGTAACTACCCCGGAGCCCCCCGCCAGGGCGGTGGACAAGCCGGTAACTGTGGTGATGCCCGAGCGGGAGACCCCGCCGGTGACCGCCGGGCCGCCTGTGGAGGCGGAGCCCCCGGCGCTGATTGTGTCCCCTCTGGCCGGGGAGACGGTGAGCGCCTTCTCCGCGGATATGCCGGTGTACAACGAGACCACAAGGGACTGGAGAACCCATGAGGGCGTGGATATCAGCGCCCCGGCGGGAACGGCGGTGGTGGCCGCCGCCGCCGGCACGGTGCAGTCGGTGGCTGTGGACGACCGCCTGGGCACCACGGTGGTGATCGCCCACAGGGATGGGTATGTGACCACCTACGCGGGCCTCCAGGAGGAGGTGTCCGTGGCCGAGGGGGACAGCGTGTCTGCCGGAGCGCAGGTGGGTACCGTGGGCAATACCACCCTCACCGAGTCCGCCCTGGGGGCGCATCTGCACTTTGGGGTGACGAAGGACGATGTCCCGGTAGACCCGGCGGAGTATCTGGGAGAGTGAAAGCGAAACCGCCCCTGTCTGGGCTGCAAAGCCCGGGCAGGGGCGGTTTTGTACGCCGCCAGCGGGGAGATTCCCTTACATCCTGCTTTCTATCCATCCGGATAGCCACTCTGCAAACATCGTGCGAGGGGAGCAGGGGGCAATCCCCACATCGGTGAATATCCAGATTTCTCCGGAGCACTCCCCGTTTAATATGAGGTGGAATTTTTCGCCGCAGGCGCCCCGCAGCAGGGGGATATTGCCATAGCGGATGGGGCGCAGCAGATCCTCCACCCGCCTGTCCCAGGCCTCGCCGCTCTCGCCCGGCAGGGGGTTGGTCTCCCTGTTCTCCCAGATCCAGGCGTCCTTGTAGGGGAAGGGCCTGCGGAGGAGGGACAGGTCGCCGCAGGGGAGGAGGGGTCTCATCTCCGGCCAGAGGGAGCGCCTTACAACCTGCTTCTCCCAGCCGTCGCCGATCTGGGTCACAAACGCCGCATAGTCCTCCGGGAGTTTGAGCCCCAGGCGTCCCTCCCATTCCTGAATCATTTCCGGCGGCACTGCCGGCCGCGCTTTGAGACCCAGGCGCTTGATTTTTGCGCTTAATTCCGAAATGCTCATACAACAGACCTCCTGGGAGTGGTTGTGTCCATGATACGTGTTCCTCCGGTGTTTTGCAAGGTGTTTCCTGCAGAGGGACGGGGCAAAGATTTCCTTGCGTCCGGGGCGGGGAGCTGATACAATAGCCTCAAAAGGAGGTATTGCCATGCAGGAATTAGAAAAACAGTTCCATATCCACTGCCGGAGCGGCGACGTGGGCCGCTACTGTATCCTGCCCGGGGATCCGGGGCGCTGCGCGTCTATTGCCGCGCTGTTTGACGGGGCGGCGCTGGTGGCCCAAAACCGGGAGTACACCGTCTACACCGGCGCCCTCCTGGGGGAGAAGGTTACTGTCTGCTCCACGGGGATCGGCGGGCCCTCCGCCGCCATCGCCATGGAGGAGCTGGCGAACATTGGAGCGGACACCTTTATCCGGGTGGGCACCTGCGGGGGTATCGACCTCTCCGTCCAGTCCGGGGACATCGTGGTGGCCACCGGGGCCGTGCGCCAGGAGGGTACCAGCCGGGAGTACGCCCCCATCGAGTACCCCGCCGTGCCGGACTTCGGCCTCACCGCCGCCCTCATCGACGCCGCCAGAGCCCTGGGCAAGACCTGCCATGCCGGGGTGGTCCAGTGCAAGGACAGCTTCTACGGCCAGCACAGCCCCGGCAGGATGCCCGTCAGCGCGGAACTGCTGGAGAAGTGGGAGGCCTGGAGGCGTCTGGGCGTAAAGGCCAGCGAGATGGAGTCCGCGGCGCTGTTCACTGTGGCCGCCAGCCGGGGGGTCCGGTGCGGCTCCTGCTTCCATGTGATCTGGAATCAGGAGCGGGAGGCCGCCGGGCTGGACCAGCACATGAGCGAGGATACCTCCGCCGCCGTCCGGGTGGGGGTGGAGGCGCTGAGACGGATCATCGCCGCCGAGCGGGGGCGATAAGGAACCGTTAAGGCCGTCCCCGGAGGGGTTGACAGCGCCGGTTTCCCGGCATATCATGGGACAAAAGGGAGTAGTCGGCGCCCCGCTGCGGGGCGCGGCAGAGCGCGTCAGTACGGCCACGGGCCCGGCTTTGTCTGAAATGACGAGACTTTTGCAGTGCGTTTGCGCTGCAAAAGTCTCGTTTTTTTGCGCTTCTGCCAAATATGTCCCTTCCTGCATTTTTTGACTGAACAAGGAGGTTTTTATGGAACATACGGTACTTGCCAACTTCCTCGCCTTTACGCCCCGGCAGGGGGTCATGATCGCCATCGGTCTGGTGTTGATCTATCTGGCGGTCAGGAAGGGAATGGAGCCGGCGCTGCTGCTGCCCATGGGATTTGGAGCTGTTCTGGTAAACCTGCCCTTCGCGGAGGTTCCCGCTCTTCAAACGCTCTTTGAGGCGGGGATTGCCAGCGAGCTGTTTCCGCTGCTGCTCTTCATCGGCGTAGGGGCCATGATCGACTTCGGCCCCCTTCTCAGCGATCCCAAGCTGCTGCTCTTCGGCGCGGCGGCGCAGCTGGGCGTGTTTCTCACCCTGTCGGCGGCGGTGCTCTTGGGGTTTGACCTGCGGGACGCGGCCGCCATCGGTGTCATCGGTGCGGCAGACGGTCCCACCAGCATCTACGTGGCCAGCTTCTTTCAGAGCAAATATCAGGGCCCTATCATGGTGGCGGCCTACAGCTATATGGCGCTGGTACCCATTGTACAGCCGCCGGTGATCCGTCTGCTCACCACAAGGGAGGAGCGAAGGAGGCGCATGGAGTATGCCCCGAAAAGCGTTTCCAGAGCCGCACGGATTTTGTTTCCCATTCTCGTAACGATTCTGGCCGGGGCGGCGGCTCCCAAGAGCGCGGAGCTGATTGGATTTCTCATGTTCGGGAATCTGATCCGGGAGTGCGGCGTGCTGGAGAGCCTGAGCCTGAGCGCCCAGCGGGAGCTGGCCAATTTAGTTACGCTGCTGCTGGGACTGACGGTGGCGTTTCAGATGCGCGCGGAGCAATTTGTTACCTGGGAGACCTTGATGATCCTGGGACTGGGACTGCTCGCTTTTTTGCTGGATACCGCCGGCGGGGTGCTGTTTGCCAAGGCGCTGAATTTGTTTTGCAGAAAGAAGGTAAACCCCATGATCGGCGCGGCGGGGATCTCCGCCTTCCCCATGGCCTCAAGGACCGTGCATAAGATGGGGCTACAGGAGGACCCCTACAACTTCCTTCTGATGCAGGCGGCGGGGGCAAACGTGGGCGGACAGATTGCGTCGGTGATCGCCGGAGGAATGATCCTCTCCCTGGTGGAGCCGCTGCTATAACATGTCTAAGTGGAATAGGAGGCTGTAGAGCTATGGCAGAGTTTTATGTGACGCTGAGAATTTTAGTTGAGGGGATGGCCGGTGTGTTCAGCACCGCGGCGCTGATCTGGGGAGGGGTTACAGTACTGCGGAAAATAGGAAAGTAAAAATGCGGGATGTACCGGGATGTTGACAAAAGTGGACTGCCGGCGGCCGCCCTGGATTTAGAAGCTGTACCAATAGGTGAAACATACAGATATGCGAGATAAAATTGGAGATAACAAGGCAAGAAATCGCAGAAATACTTGGTGTATTTCAAGATTTTTTAACGCAGTTAGCGGCAATTTTAGCCGCAAAGATGTGTGTTGAGCCTATTGGTACAGCTTCTTATTCCGCAAGTTACAGCTTATTCCGCTGGATCTTTCCGCTGATAGTCTTAGGCAGCTCATCCCGGAACACCACGATGCGGGGATATTTGTACGGTGCGGTGTGCTTCTTCACGTAGCTCTGGATCTCCTTCTTCAGCTCCTCGGTGCCCTCGGTGCCCTTAACAAGCACGATGCTGGCCTTGACCACCTGGCCGCGCAGCTCGTCCGGGGCGGCGCTGACGCCGCACTCCAGAACGTAGGGGAGCTCCATAATGACGCTCTCAATCTCGAAGGGCCCGATCCGGTAGCCGGAGGACTTGATGACGTCGTCCCGCCGGCCTACATACCACAGGTAGCCGTCCTCGTCCTGCCACGCCACGTCGCGGGTGTGGTAGAGCCCGTCGTGCCAGACCTCGCTGGTCTGGGCCTCGTCCTGGTAATACCCGGCGAACAGGCCGCAGGGGAGCTTCCCCTCCTCGGCGCGGATGCAGATCTCGCCGTTCTCGCCGGGGGCCACGGGCTCGTCATTTTCGTCCACAAGCACCAGGTTGTAGGTGGGAATGGGCTTGCCCATGGAGCCGATCTTCTGCTTGTTGCCGATGAGATTGCCGATGGTGAGGGTCGTCTCCGTCTGGCCGAAGCCCTCGTAGATCTGGAGGCCGGTCTGGGCCTCGAACTGGCGGAAGACCTCCGGATTCAGCGCTTCGCCGGCGGTGGTGGCGTGCTTAATGCTGGAGAGGTCATACTTACTGAGATCATCCTTGATGAACATGCGGTACATGGTCGGGGGGGCGCAGAAGGTGGTGATGTTGTACTTCTTGAACATGGGCAGGATGTCCGAGGCGTCAAAGCGGTCGAAGTCGTAGGTGAACACCGCCCCCTCGCACAGCCACTGGCCGTAGAGCTTGCCCCACAGGGCCTTGCCCCAGCCGGTCTCGCTGATGGTGAAGTGGAGGCCGTCGGCGTGGACGCAGTGCCAGTATTTCGCCGTGATGTAGTGGCCCAGGGCGTACTTGTAGCTGTGGGCGGCGATCTTGGGATAGCCGGTGGTGCCGGAGGTGAAGAACATCA
>CANDEH010000104.1 GCA_947383645.1 uncultured Clostridia bacterium
AAACACTACGTTTTCAGCTTTTTTCAAAAATACTGTTTTACGGCCCCCGTTCCTTCCGGGGCTGTGCCGGTTTATCCGCCTACAGATACCGCTTCAGCTGGCGTATATTGTTCTCCTCCGTCTCCAGCAGGCGGTGTGCCAGATCACAGGCCTCCCGGTCCGCCTCCCGGCAGCTGTGGAGATGGCGGGTGATCTGGATGGTCCCCATGGTGCTGCCCTGGATCATCATCTCCGCGATATGGCTGGCGCTGCGGTCGGCCAGGGTCTTGACCTTCACCATCACACCGCTCATAAAGTCCCGCATCTCGCTGTTATCGCCGGCATCGCAGCCCCGGCGGTCCAGAAGCTGCTCCGCCTGGCCGGAGATGTCCTCGTACTCCCGCAGCTGGCGGCGGAGGGTCTCCCGCAGCGCCGGGTCCCCGGTGACCTCCAGCACCTCCGGGATGGTGCCAAGGCCCATCTCCGCGTTCTTGCGGACGGCCCGCAGCAGCTTGTTCCCCTGCTCCATACCCTATCACCTCGACCCTATTGTGTGAGAAAACAGGAAAATGTATTCCCCTTGAGCGGAAACGGGACGCTATTTCGCCTCCATCCGGGGGCCGGGGCGGAAGGCCTCCTCCACCAGCTCCGCCGTCAGGCGGCCGGCGGAGAGCTCGGTCACTTTCGCCTCCAGCGTTCCCCGCGCTTCGGCGGGGAGGGTCACTGTCAGCAGGACGTCCGCGCCGTAGTCGCAGTCCTCGATGATCCCGCCGCAGCTCTCCACGGTGAGCTTCATCCGCTCGAACAGCGGGTAGGTGCAGGGCAGAAGCACCGTGGCCCACAAACTCATCCGGCTGAGGCCGGCGGCGCATAGCGCCGCCTTGGCGGCACCGCTGTAGGTGCGGACCAGGCCCCCGGCCCCCAGGAGGATGCCCCCGAAGTAGCGCGTCACCACGCAGCAGACGTCAAAGACCTCCTCCCGCTGGAACACGTTCAGCATGGGCTGGCCGGCGGTGCCCTGGGGCTCCCCGTCGTCGCTGTAGCGCAGGACGCCCCCCTCCCGGAGGAGGCAGCACCAGCAGTTGTGCCGGGCGTCGTAGTGCTCCTTCTTCACCGCCTCAATTTTCGCGCGGGCCTCCGCCTCGCTGCTCACGCGGAACACACGGCCGATGAAGCGGGACCGCTTCTCCACCAGCTCCGCCGTCCCCTCCCCGAAGGGCACCCAGTACCCGCTCACGTGTTCGCCTCCTCCCACTGCGCCCTGGTCAGCATGTAGAATATCGTCTCGTGCGCCCCGGTTTCGTCGGTGAGGGTCTCCGCGCAGACCCTCCGGAAGCCGCACTTCTCGATCACCCGGCGGGAGGCCGGGTTCTCCGCGTAGTGGCTGGCCCACACCGCGCGGAGGCCCCGGTCCTGAAAGGCGCAGCGCAGCAGCTCCGCCGCCGCCTCGGTCATCAGGCCCCGGTTCCACCAGTCCGGGTGGAGGGCGTAGCCCAGCTCGTCCTCCGCCGGGGTCCCCCGGCCGGTGAAGCCGGCGGATCCGATCAGCGTCCCGCTCTCCCGGTCCACCACCGCGAAGGTGTGGGGGGCGGCGAACACCGTGCGGATCGCCTCCAGGCTGTCCTCCACGCTCCTGTGGGGCGGCCAGCCGGCGGCGGCGCCCACCCGGGGGTCCCGGCTGCATTCATACAGCGCCGGGGCGTCGGCCTCGGTGAAGGGGCGCAGGATCAGGCGCTTCGTGGTCAAGATCACAGCTCCCAGTCCTCCCAGGGGGGCTCGTAGCCCTCGATATAGTCCTTCACCCGGCCCACGGTCTTGGGGTCGCAGAGGGCGGAGACGTCGATGGTCTCGCCGTACTCCACCGACAGCACCTTGGCCTCCTGGTACAGGAGGTCCAGGATGTCCCCCCGGTGGTAGGGCAGGTGCAGGGTGCACCGCCGGGTGCCCCTGTCCAGAATCCGGTCCATCTCCCGGAGCAGGGCGTCCAGGCCCATCCCGGTCCTGGCGGAGATGGCGAGGCACCCCTCGCCGGCGGGGAGGATGTCCCCGGTGAAGAGGTCCGCCTTGTTGTAGAGCCGCAGACACGGGGTCTTCTCCGCCCCCAGCTCCCGGATCAGGTCCATGACAATCGCCTCCTGCATCCGCCAGTCCGGACTGGAGATGTCCACCACGTGGAGGAGCAGGTCCGCGTACTCCAGCTCCTCCAAGGTGGCCTTGAAGGCGTCCACCAGCTGGTGGGGGAGCTTGCGGATGAAGCCCACGGTGTCGCTGACGACCACCTGAAGGGTGTCGCTGACAGTGAGGAGGCGGCTGGTGGTGTCCAGGGTGTCAAAGAGGCGGTTGTTGGCGGGGATGCCGGCGGCGGTGAGGGCGTTTAAGAGGGTGGACTTGCCGGCGTTGGTGTAGCCCACGATGGCCGCCACGGGCACCTCGTTCTTCTGCCGCTGGCGGCGCTGGGTGCTTCGGACCCGGCGCACGTCGGCAAGCTCCTCCTTCAGCTTGTCGATCTTCCGGTGGATGTGGCGGCGGTCGGTCTCCAGCTGGGTCTCGCCGGGGCCCTTGGAGCCGATGGGCCCCTTGCCGCTGGTGCCCGCCTGGCGCTCCAGGTGGGTCCACATGCCCACCAGGCGGGGCAGCAGGTACTGGTACTGGGCCAGCTCCACCTGGAGACGCCCCTCCCGGCTCTGGGCCCGCTGGGCGAAGATGTCCAGAATCAGGCCGCTGCGGTCCAGCACCTGTACCCCCAGCTCCGAGGTGAGTACCCGCATCTGGGAGGGGGAGAGGTCGTTGTCGAAGATGACCATGGTGGCCTCCTCGTTTTTCACCAGCTCCTTCAGCTCCGCCACCTTGCCCTCACCGATGAGGGTCCGGGGGTTGGGGGCGGGCAGGTTTTGCAGGACTATCCCCACCGCCTCGCCCCCGGCGGTCTCCACCAGGGCCTCCAGCTCGGCCATGGTGTCCTCGTCCGCGTTGTCCCGCCGGTCCAGTTTGGGGCTGTTCAGGCCCGCCAGCACCGCCCGGTCCCGGGGCTTTTTATCCTCTTCTGCCTGTGCAATGGTCTGTTGTCTCATAGTACCTCTTGTCTCATGAATCATGGAATTTTTCCGGCGGACGCGTCCGTTCCCGCGGCGAAAGTCCCTGCGGAAACGAGAAAAGGAGTAGCCGTCGGCTACTCCCGGTTGCAGACCGTCCTATCGGATTTTGGGATGAAAACAATGCGGAGTGTCCCCACAGGGATACGCAAATCCTGTCAGGACACTCCGCATGGTCCGAGTGGCGGGATTTGAACCCACGGCCTCATGGACCCGAACCATGCGCGCTACCAACTGCGCTACACCCGGAAATGCTAAGATAGTATACTACACTTTCCCGCAACTTGCAACCCCCTTTTTTCAAAAATTCCGGCCGCAAAATTTACGGAGTCCCCGCCCTGTTCCGCCGGCGGCCGGCGGAACAGGGTCCCTCCCGGTATCCGTCGGTTCTGCCAAAATATTATTTATCGAAAATAGTTCTTGCAATTTGAAAAAAACCGTGCTACAATCAGCGTTGGCACTTTCGTGCTATTTTATGAGGAAAGAGGTGAACAAGAGCAATGAAGGAAGGTATCCATCCCAATTATCAGCAGACTACGATTAAATGCGCCTGCGGTAATGTAATTGAGACAGGTTCCACGAAGAAGGACATTCGCGTGGAAGTCTGCTCTAAGTGTCACCCCTTCTTCACGGGCAAGCAGAAGCTGGTCGACACCGGCGGGCGCGTGGCCAAGTTCAACAAGAAGTTCGGTCTGGACAAGTAAGAGCAGCCGACAATTACGTTACGGAAACACCGTGCCACAGACTGTGGCACGGTGTTTCAGACTGTCAAAAAAGACGGCAGAGTAGGATGGCGGTAAGGAGGATAGTGTGAAAGGAACCCAAGAGGGGTTCCTTTCACGTGCAATCGCCCGCCACAGCGGCAGATTTCGGCTGTGCGCCGAAATCTGGTAGTCCCGGCAACTGTGTTGCCGGGACTACCCAAGAGGGGTTCCTTTCGCGTGCAATCGCCCGCCCGCAGGCGGCAAATTGGGACCATTGGTCCCAATTTGCCTCAGCTTATCGAAAAAACCGTTGGGTTTTTCGACAAGCTGACACCGTGCCACAGTCTGTGGCACGGTGTTTTTCTGCACCGCCCCGGAGAAGCAGGCCGGACGCCAGAGTCTTCCATCCCTCCGCCGTCACTTTGCGATTGCTTTTCTGCCGGGCTTTTGCTATACTGTCTTATATCCCAAGTGTAAAGTGGTGTGTTATGAGATTCTGGTCAACACGACAAAAGTCCTCCGTCATTCTCCGCAGCGCGGGAAGCGCTCTTCTGGCCTCGCTGCTCTGTTTGCAGCTGGCGGGCACGCCGGCGGACCGGGCCGGCACGGGTGCGATCACTCCGGGGGGCATGCCCCCCTGGGAGAGCTACCCCCTGGTGGCCCACGCGGTGGGGTCCGTGGACGAGTACGTCTGCGTCCCCTCCCTGGAGTCCTTCCTGGACAACTACCGCCGGGGCTACCGGGTCTTCGAGTGCGATCTCATCGAGACCGCCGACGGCCATCTGGTCCTCCGCCACGACTGGTCCGCGGGGATGCAGGCGGGGATCGACGAGCAGCACGTCCCCACTCTTTCGGCCTTTCGGGCCGCCCCCCTCTACGGGCGGTACACCCCCCTCGCCTTCGCCGACCTCCTGACGCTGATGGAGACCTACCCCGACGTCTACATCATCACCGACAGCAAGGGCACCCGGGCGGATCTGGTGCAGAAGGAGTTCCTGGCCATTCTCACCGAGGCGGAGGAGCGGGGCTCCACGGCGCTTCTGGAGCGGTTCATTGTCCAGCTCTACTCCCCGGAGATGTATGAGACTGTCCACGATATCTACCCCTTCCAGAACTATATCCTCACCCTCTATCAGACGGAGTTCGCCGGGGAGGCGGAGCAGTTTGAGACCTACGCCAAGGCCTGCTCCCTCCTGGGCATCCACACCATCACCATGTGGCACTACCTCTATGACGAGGCGTTTCTGCCCATCATGGAGCGCTATCACATACAAGTCTACGTCCACACTGTCAACGACAGCGCGGCTGCGGCCTCGCTGCTGCGCCGGGGGGTATCCGGCGTCTACAGCGACCGCATCGACCCTGCCGCCCTCGGCGGCTTCCCAACGGAAAAGGAGGGCTCCCTTTTATGACACTCTACGAAAAGACTCTGCGCAGCGAGACGCTGTTCACCGGCCACATCATCAAGGTGCGCCTTGACACCGTGCAGCTGCCCAACGGCAAAACCGCCACCAGAGAGGTGGTCAACCACCCCGGCGGCGTGGGCATCCTGGCCCTGGACGAGAAGAACAACGTCCTCACCGTCAACCAGTACCGCTACGTCTACGGCCAGACCCTCCTGGAGATCCCCGCCGGCAAGCTGGAGCCCGGCGAGGACCCCTACGCCGCCGCCCTGCGGGAGCTGAAGGAGGAGACCGGCGCCACCACGGACAAGCTGGTCTCCCTGGGCGAGATCTTCCCCACCCCCGGCTTTTGCAGCGAGATCATCCGTCTCTACCTGGCCCGGAACCTGACCTTCGGGGAGATGGCCCCCGACGAGGACGAATTTTTAGAGGTGCAGCGGGTCCCCTTCTCCGTGATGGTGGACAGGGTGCTCCAGGGCGAGATCAGCGACGCCAAGACCTGCGTCGCCATTTTGAAGGCCAAGCTGCTGCTGGGCCTGTAATGCAGCAGAGGGGTAGGAGTGGGGCGTATTGTCGAAGCTGCTTTATATGGATTTATCGGAAAGTTCTTCTTCTATTTTGTAATAGTGCCCATGGGCATAATATTTTTAGGGCATGTAATTTACATTATACTGGAGATCATTAAGGAAGCAGGAAAAAAGTAGAAAATATAAGGAGAACCCATGGAGCAGAAAAAGCGTATCCTGATTGTGGAGGATGAGAAGAACATTGTGGACATCCTCCGCTTCAACCTCCAGCGGGAGGGCTACGACACGGCGGAGGCCTACGACGGCGAGGCCGGGCTCACTCTGGCGGGCTCGGAGCGCCCGGACCTGATCCTCCTGGACCTGATGCTCCCCAAGCTGGACGGTTTCGAGGTCTGCCGCCGGCTGCGGGAGAGCGGGGACAACGTGCCCGTCATCATCCTCACCGCCCGGGAGGAGGAGGGGGACAAGGTGAAGGGTCTGGAAACCGGCGCTGACGACTATATCACCAAGCCCTTCTCCATGCGGGAGCTGATGGCCCGGGTAAAGGCCAACCTCCGCCGCACCGAGATGCGCATGGACGGCGGCGGCGGCATCATGGACACCGGCTCCGGCCTTGTGGTCAACACGGACACCTACCAGGTGACCAAGGAGGGCCGGGCGGTGGATCTTACCCAGCGGGAGTACGAGCTTTTGACCTTCCTGGCCAGCCACCCGGGAAAGGTCTACAGCCGGATCGACCTGATGGAGCAGGTCTGGAACTACGGCTACGTGGGCGACGACGTGCGCACCGTGGACGTGACGGTCCGCCGCCTCCGGGAAAAGATCGAGGACGACCCGGCCAACCCGGCCTACATCCTCACCCGCAGAGGCGTGGGGTACTACTTCTCTGCGGGCCAGTGAGCCGAATATAAATTAGGAATTAGGAGTTAGGAATTAGGAATAAACGTGTCCAGCTGACGCTGGACGATTTGAAATTCATTCGCCGCAGGCGAATTCCACAATTCCTAATTCCTCATTCCTAATTCCTACTTATTAAAAAAGGGGGGTGCTCCCGTCGTGTTTCGATCTCTGCATATGAAGCTGGTGCTGATTATGCTGCTGCTGATTACCTCGCTGATGACGATTGTCGGGGCCTTCCTCATGACCAGTATTACCGGCTTCTATATTGACCAGTTCTATGCGCAGATGAGCAGTACCTTCGGCAATGACAGGGCCTCCTTCTATCAGGCCCTGCGCAGTGAGGCCGCCGGGGAGGACGGGCTGGACAGGGTCCGGGCGATGCTGGAGGCCAATGCCGGGGCGCTGGGGATTGACTCCAGGAGCCGGAACTACTATATACTGGACGGGAACAGCGGCGCGGTGCTCACCGGCTCCGACGAGGAAGGGGCCGCTCAGCTCCTCCAGACCGCCAACCTCATGGCCGCCCGGAACGGGGAGGTGGGGGACGACAGCGACATCACCGCCAACTATATGGACTTCGCCATCCCCATCAAGGGGGAGGGCAACTTTTTTATCATCTACATCTACGACAACCGGGACACCGTCAGCGATCTGAACGCCCAGCTCTT
This sequence comes from uncultured Clostridia bacterium, assembly GCA_947383645.1. Lineage (GTDB taxonomy): Bacteria > Bacillota > Clostridia > Oscillospirales > Oscillospiraceae > CAJFPI01. The sequence goes on from CANDEH010000104.1 coordinate 7,274, forward strand.
TATGATTATCGTTCAGGCGCTGCTGGTGGGCCTTCTCATCTCCGTGCTTCTCAGCTTCCTTCTGAGCAAGACCATGACCACCCCCATTGAGAAGCTCACCGAGGGGGCCGAGCGGGTGGCCGCCGGGGACTTCTCCAGCGCCATCGCCGTGGAGTCCTCCGACGAGATCGGCGTGCTCACCACCACCTTCAACGACATGGCCGCCGTGCTGGAGGAGACCCTGGCCGCGGTGGAGACCGAGCGCAACAAGCTGGACACCCTCTTTCTCCACATGACCGACGGCGTGGTGGCCTTCGCCGCCGACGGCGCCATCGTCCACTGCAACCCCGCCGCCTCCGCCATGCTGGAGAGCGCCGTGGAGGTGATGGACTACGACAGCCTCTTCGCCGGCCTCTACCCCCTCAGCGAGCTCTGCGCCCTCCGCCGGCCGGACTTCAAGGCCGCGGAGATGAACATCCACGAGAAGTATATCGAGATCTACTTCGCCCCCTTCGACCAGGACAGCGGACGGGGCGTTATGGCGGTGCTCCACGACGTCACCGCCCAGCGGAAGAACGAGGAGATGCGCAAGGAGTTCGTGGCCAACGTCTCCCACGAGCTGCG
>CANDEH010000105.1 GCA_947383645.1 uncultured Clostridia bacterium
ATGAAGTATTCGGCACGTTTGCCGGCGGGGCGCGAGTGGGGGGGTGGGGTTGGGGGGGGGGTTGGGGGGGGGGTGGGGGGGGGGGGTTGGGGGGGGGGGGGGGGGGGGGGGGGGGGGCCGGGGGGGGGTGGGGGGGGGGGGGGGGGGGGGGGGGGGGGCTCGTCGTAGTCCTCCTCCTCGTACTCGATGCGCTCCCTCTGCTGCCAGCGGCTCCAGAGCCAGGCGATGACGCGGTGGAAGGCCGCCGCGCCTACGCCCAGGAACATCACCACAAAGACGATGGTGGCGGCGATGTTGCCAAACACCGCCCGGAAGCCCTGGGCCAGGCTCCCGGAGAGCACGCCGCCGGAGGTGAGGGCCAGTCCCCCCTGCCACAGGGCGGGCACCACCCCGGCGCCGGCGGCAAAGGTCTCCTTGCAGAAGAGCATGTGGCCCACGCAGCCCCACAGCAGGGGCAGCAGCAGCGCGCAGACGGTCCGGGCCATCACCGGGCGGCCCCGGTGGCGCAGGAGGATCAGCCCCGCCGCCAGAAGGGCCGGGGCGGCCAGGTGGTAGCCGTAGCCCATCAGACCCTTGAGCAGCTTGGGCAGCAGCTGAATAAGCCACCCCTCGGTCTGGAAGTAGCCGATGGCGGCGCACAGGGCCAGCAGCAGGCACACCGCCCCCCCCACCTCCCGGCGGACGGGCCGGCGGCCTTTTGCCGGGCTCTTCTTCGCGCCGCCGCTGCGGCCGGCGGAGGAACTCTTGCCTCCCCCGCTGCGGCCGGCGCTCTTTCCGCCGGAGGTACCGGCGCTCTTCTTTGGTGTCGTTGCCATATGTCGTTCTCCTCACAGCCGCAAGGCCCCGTCAGGGGCCCTGCCAACAGGTCATTTCAGCACAAAGGTCAGAATCAGCGTCGCCGCGCCGGCGAACCAGCAGTAGTAGGCGAAGGCCCCGAACTTCCCCTTGTCCGCGATCATGCGGATCAGGAAGATGGAGAGGTAGCCGGACACCGCCGCAGAGAGGATGCCCACGATGTACACGCCCAGAAGGCTCATGTCCGCGCCCCCGGCCTTGATTACGTCAATGAGGTCCAGCAGCGTGGCCCCTAAAACGGCGGGGATGGACATGAGGAAGCTGAAGCGCACGGCAAACTTCCGCTGGAAGCCCACAAAGGTTCCGGTGGTGATGGTGGTGCCGCTGCGGGAGATCCCCGGCAGGGTGGCCAGAGCCTGCCCCACACCCACGATCAGCGCGTCCTTCCAGGTGGCGGTGCGCTCGGTCTTCCGCCCCCGGCGGACCCGGTCGCTCATGAACAGCAGGCAACCGGTGACAAGGAGGGCAATCGCGATAAACACGGTGTTGTAGTAGAGGCCCTCCACCTTCTTCTTGACCGGCAGCACCACGAACAACGGCAGCGTGGCGGTGACGATCAGCAGAATCAGCCGCCGGGCGGGGGGCACGGGCTTGGGCGTGGTCCCCCGGACGATGTCCGAAATCCCCAGAAAGAACTCCCGGACCATCTCCACGATATCCTTCCAGTAGGCGATAAAGATGGCGATCATGGTGCCGAAGTGGAGCAGCACGTCAAAAAACAGATGTTTCTCCCCCACCGCCTGAATTTGAAACAGGTTCTGGGCGATGGACAGATGTCCGGAGCTGGAGATGGGCAGAAACTCCGAAACGCCCTGGATGATGCCAAGCACAAACGCGGTAAACAGTGACACAGTACGCCTCCTCAAAACGCGCGCCCCCCAAGGGAGGCTGGGACCTTATACAACTCTACCAGAGCGGGAGCCCAAAAACCGGACACCTCCGCCCCTGGCAGGCGCTATAACCGATACTCCATAGCAGTATAGCATATTTCCCCACTCTTTACCACAGTTTTTTCCTGTAGAAAAAAAGAAAACGGCCCAAGGGCCGCAATCCTGCACACGGCGAAGCCGTAGTGCCCGATTCGCTTTCAGCAGAATTTCGCCGCCCGCAGGCGGCAAAAAAATCTAAAATTATTTTTGCCGGAAACCGCGTTTTCGGCAAAAATACTTCTCGCGGAGCGAGCGTCGCAGGACTTTGCCCCGCAGGGCAAAGTCCGAGGCGCAGAGCGCAGCGCAAACCCCTCGTCTGAAATGGCCGCGGCCATTTCAGACGACTTCGATTGAAGACCCAGCGAAGCGGTCTTCAATCGAGACGCCGTAAGGCGTCCCGCGCCGCCGCCTGCTCCGCCTCCTTCTTGCTGTGGCCGGCGCCCTCGCCCACCGCCTCGCCGCTCACCAGGACGCGGAAGGTGAAGGTCTTGTTGTGGTCCGGGCCGCTCTCCCCGGTCAGCTGGTAGGTCAGCGTCCGGCCCTCCTCCCGCTGGACCAGCTCCTGTAACGCGGTCTTGTAGTCCTTGCGCTCCTCCACCACGCCCTTGTCCGCGCGGTCCAGCAGCACCCGGTGAATCAGCTCCGACACCGAGGCCATGTCGCTGTCCAGATACACCGCGGCAAACACCGCCTCCACCGCGTCGGCCAGGATGGACTGGCGCTCCCGGCCCCCGCCGGCCTCCTCCCCCCGGCCCAGCTTCAGATAGGCCCCCAGATTCAGCTCCCGGGCCACCTCGTAGAGGCTCTGTTCGCACACCAGGGCCGCCCGTATCCGGGTCAAATCCCCCTCGGGCAGGTCGGGGTAGGTCTTGAAGAGGTGCTCCGCCGTGACAAAGCCCAGGATGGAGTCCCCCAAAAACTCCAGGCGCTCATTGCTGAGGATGTGGCCGCCCCGGTGCTCGTTGGCGTAGGAGCTGTGGTTGAGGGCCTCGCCCAGCAGATCCCTGCTGTGAAAGGTATATCCTAATTTCTGCTCCAATGCCTCCATGAACAGCCTCCTCCGCGTTTCGTCCGCCCCCTTCGGGGGCAGACGCCCCGCGGAGGAGGCCGGTTTCGCTGACGCGAAACCGGTCGCTGCGGCGGGTTGATTACACGTGAAAGGAACCCCTCTTGGGTTCCTTTCACACTATCCTCCTTACCGCCGCTATACTCTGTTGTTCGATTTATACTGTGAAAATGGGGAACGCTGACAGACAGAAACTCCGCCCTGGCGGAGTTTTCTGTTTCTATGCCTCGTTATTTCTGCTTATTGACCAGGTAGTTGACGCAGTCGCCCACGGTTTTCAGCTCGGGCAGATCCTCCTCGGACACCTCACCGATCTCAAACTCCTCCTCCATGGCAATGACCAGCTCCATCAGATCCACGGAGTCTGCGCCCAGGTCGTCCTCAAAAGAGGTGTCCATGGTGATCGACTCGGCCTCCAGGGCGAACTGCTCCGCGATCAGCTCCTGCATTTTCGCCAAAACATCCTGTACGTTCATGTTGTTGGTTCCTCCATCGGGCTTTTAAATCTTATGCAGAAATCATAAGATAAAACCATCGCCCTGTCAATAGGGATTTGCACAATATTTTCCCTGCCGGACCGGCGTCTATGCACAGACTGGAAAAATTTCCTGCCGCCGCCCGCCCCTCAGAGCCTGTTTCATATCTCGAAGAATGCCATCCGGCGAGGGATTTTCCCGTCAGGCAAGGCGGAATTTCGCAGGAATAATGATGCTTATTGCAAGAGATCACAAACGAAGCATGGCGGGAAAAGACCCGTCGGTTGGCGTTTTGAGAGATGTTAAACAGGCTCTCAGGGCCGCTCCGCTGCCGGGGGGTGCATCCGGGCGGCGTTGGCCTGGATGTCCGCGATGATGCCGCTTTTCGCCACCGCCGCCGCCTGGCGCACCGCCTGGGCGATGGCCCGCTCCCCGCTGGATCCGTGGGCCTTGATTACCGGGGCGCTGATGCCGAGGAAGGCGGTGCCGCCGATGGTATCCGGGTCGATTTTGGCCTTGAACGAGCGCAGGCTCCCCTTCATCACCGCGGCGCAGAGCTTGCTGGCCAGGGACTTTACAAACATCCCCTTCACCTCCCGGCCCAGGAAGGATCCCACGCCCTCGATGCTCTTGAGCATGATGTTGCCGGAGAAGCCGTCGGAGACGATCACGTCGCAGCCGCCTAAAATGGCCTCCTTGGCCTCGATATTGCCGATGAAGTGCAGATCCCCCCGCTCCCCGGCGTCCCGGAGGATGGGGTAGGTCTCGTGGCGGAGGGCGTCGCCCTTGCTGGGCTCCGCGCCGATGTTCAGAAGGCCCACCCGGGGGCGCTCCACCCCCAGCACCCGCCGGGCGTAGAAGCTGCCCAGGTATGCAAACTGGGTCAAATACTCCGCGGTGCACTCGGCGTTGGCCCCGCAGTCGATGAGCACGGCCTGGCCCGCTGCGGTGGGGATCACCGGGCACAGCGCCGCCCGGCGGATGCCCCGGACCCGCTTGACGATCAGCGTGGCCGCGGAGAGCAGGGCCCCGGTGCTGCCGGCGGAGACGAAGGCGTCCCCCTCCCCGTTCTTCAGCATGGTGAGGCCCACGGTGACGGAGGAGTCCTTCTTTTTCTTGAAGGCCGTGGCCGCTTCGTCGCAGATCTCGATGACCTCCCGGGCGTCCACCAAGCGCACCCCCTCCGGGACACTGCCCCCGGCGGCGGCGCGGATCTCCTCCTCCCGGCCCACCAGCACGATCTCGATCCCCTCCTGTCCATGGACGGACAGGGCTCCCCTGACAATGGCGGCGGGGGCGTTGTCCCCGCCCATGGCGTCCACAATAATCCGCATAAAGCCTCCCCTTTCCCGCGCGCTGAGAAGCTGTACCAATGGTTCAGCTTCTCAGCGAAGCGCCTCCTCCCGCAGGGCCTCCAGGGCGGTGAGGGCCCGCTCCGACAGCGCCGCGTTCTTGTTTCTCTTCCCCCGCACCCGATAGCCCAGGGGCGGGATAATCCCGAAGTTGATGTTCATGGGCTGGAACTTCTCCACGCTCTCGTCGCTGACATAGAGCCCCAGGGCGCCGATGGCGGTCTCCCGGGGGAAGTCGATGGGCTCCATCCCCCGCAGCCGCCGGCTCAGCTCCACCGCCGCCAGGTACCCAGAGGCGGTGGACTCCACGTAGCCCTCCACGCCGGTCATCTGTCCGGCGAAGGTCAAGCGTGGCTCCGATCTCAGCCGGTAGTACCGGTCCAGGAGGCGGGGAGCGTCCAAGTAGGTGTTCCGGTGCATCACCCCGTAGCGCAGGTACTCCGCGCTTCTCAGGGCGGGAATCATAGAGAACACCCGCTTCTGCTCAGGGAACTTCAGGTGGGTCTGGAAGCCCACCAGGTTGTACACGCTGCCCTGGGCGTTGTCCCGGCGGAGCTGGACCACGGCGTAGGGCTCCCGGCCGGTTTTCGGGTCCGGCAGCCCCCGGGGCTTTAAGGGCCCGTAGCGGAGGGTGTCCTCCCCCCGGCGGGCCATCACCTCCACGGGCATACAGCCCTCAAAGACCTTGCTGTCCTCAAAGCCGTGGACCTCCGCCTCCTCGGCGGCGCAGAGGGCCTCCCAGAAGGCGCGGTACTCCTCCCGGCTCAGGGCGCAGTTGATGTAGTCCGCCGTGCCCTTGTCGTACCGGGAGGCAAACCAGGCACGGTCCATGTCGATGCTCTCCGCGCTCACCAGGGGGGCCGCCGCGTCGAAGAAGTTCAGGGTGGTCCCCCCGCCGATCAGCTCCCCGATGGCCTCCGCCAGGGCGTCGGAGGTCAGGGGGCCGGTGGCAATCAGCGCCTGTCCCGCCGGGAGGGTGGTGACCTCCCCGGCCTCGATGTCGATCAGGGGGTGGGAGCGGACCTTCTCCGTCACATAGGCGGCGAAGCCCTCCCGGTCCACCGCCAGGGCGCCTCCGGCGGGGACCTGGGTGGCGTCGGCGGCGGCCATGATGAGGCTTTCAAGCCGCCGCAGCTCCTCCTTGAGGAGGCCCACCGCGTTCTCCAGTCCCGCGCCCCGGAGGGAGTTGGAGCACACCAGCTCCGCGAACTGCCCGCTCTTATGGGCGGGGGTCATCTTCTCCGGCTTCATCTCGCAGAGCCGCACCGGGATGCCCCGCTGCGCCAGCTGCCAGGCCGCCTCACTGCCCGCCAGCCCCGCGCCGATGACGGTCACGCGCTCCATTGGCTGTCCCCCCCTCTCCTGTCTTGTGTTGAAAATTCGTATACATTTCGGAATATTATTTCGTTTGATTGCTGACCGTATTGCCACGAGGGAGGGGGTTAGTCCTCCGCCGGCTCCGCCTTCTTGGTGCTCTTGGACTTGACGGCAGTCTTGGCCGCGGTCTTTTTCGCCGCCGGCTTCTTGGCGGCGGTCTTGGCGGTGGATTTGGCGGCGGTCTTTTTCGTGGACTTCGCCGTGGACTTGGCCGCGGTTTTCTTCGCCGCCGGCTTCTTCGCCTCGGCCTTCTCAGCGGCCCCCGCCGGCTGGTCCCCGGCGGCCTCCGCGTTCTCCTGGGGCTCCGCGGCCTTCTTGCGGAAGCCGCCCCGCTTCTCCTCCGGGGTGAAGTTGCTGCACTGCTCGTTGATGCAGAAGGGCTTCTTGAACCCCTTGCCGGACTTCTTGAACATGGTCTGTCCGCAGACGGGGCAGTCGTCCTTCACCGGCACGTCCCAGGTCATGAAGTCGCACTTCTTGCTCTCGTCCTTCTCACTGAGGTGCTCGCAGGCGTAGTAGGTGTAGCCGTTGCGGCTGGTCTTTTTCAGAATCCGCCCGCCGCACCGGGGGCACCGGCCAGGCATCTCGATGACCAGGGGCTTGGTGAAGGTGCACTCCGGGTACCCCGGGCAGGCCAGGAAGCGGCCAAAGCGCCCGCTCTTCACCACCATCTGCCGCCCGCAGACGTCGCAGACCTCCTCGCTGGGCTCGTCGGGGACCTTCAGTCGCACGCCCTCCAAATCCTTCTCCGCCTGCTCCAGGCTGGCATGGAAGGGCTCGTAGAAGTCCCTGAGAAGCTGCTTCCAGGGGATCTGGCCCCCCTCCACCTCGTCTAAGTCCTTCTCCATGTTGGCGGTGAACTTCATGTCCACGATGTTCTGGAATTTGTCGCACATCAGACCTGTAACTACCTCCCCAAGGGGGGTGATCTTCAGGTGTTTGCCGTCCTTCACCACGTACTCCCGGTCCAGGATGGTGGACACGGTGGGGGCGTAGGTGGAGGGGCGGCCGATGCCGTTCTCCTCCATGGCCCGAATCAGCGTGGCGTCGGTGTACCGGGCGGGGGGCTGGGTGAAGTGCTGGTCCTGCTGGAAGCCGCCGCACTGGAGGACCTCCCCCTCCCCTAACTCGGGGAGCTTGGAGAGCTTCTCCTCCTTCTCCTCGTCCCGGCCCTCCTCGTAGACGGCTGTATAGCCATTGAACTTTACATTGCTGCTGGTGGCGCGAAACTCCTGGTCATTGCTGACCACCGCCACGGCCACGCTGTCGTAGACGGCGTTGGCCATCTGGCAGGCCAGGAAGCGGCTCCAGATCAGGCGGTAGAGCCGGTACTGCTCCGCGCTCAAATCCCCCTTGATCTGGTCCGGGGTTAAAAAGACGTTGCTGGGGCGGATGGCCTCGTGGGCGTCCTGAGCCCCGGCCTTGGTCTTGAAGCGGCGGGGCTCCTTGGGGCAGTAGCTGTTGCCGTACCGGGACAGAATCAGCTTCCGGGTGTCGGCCAGCGCCTCCTCGCTGATGCGGAGGCTGTCAGTACGCATATAGGTGATGAGGCCCACGGTGCCCTCCCCGGCGATGTCCACGCCCTCGTAGAGCTGCTGGGCGATGGCCATGGTCCGCCGGGGGGTCATG
>CANDEH010000106.1 GCA_947383645.1 uncultured Clostridia bacterium
CCTCCTCAAAGGGCATCTGCTCCACCGGCGCGCCGGTGATGATGAGGCCGTCGAAATTCTGGTCCCGCACGTCGCCAAAGTGCCGGTAGAAGGCCAGCATATGCTCTTGAGGGGTGTTCTTGGGCACGTGGCCTGCGGGACACAGCAGCTCCAGCTCCACCTGGAGGGGGGTGTTGGAGAGCAGGCGGGCCAGCTGAGTCTCTGTGTCGATTTTGGTGGGCATCAGGTTTAAAAGGGCGATCTTCAGAGGGCGGATGTCCTGGGTCATGGCCCGGGTCTCCGTCATGACAAAGATGTTTTCGTTGGTCAGTGTCTGGGTGGCGGGCAGCTCGTTGGGGATGCGGATAGGCATAGGGGGCCTCCTTGCTTTTTTTGAATTAGGAGTTAGGAGTTGTGGTGTCCAGCGGAGCTGGACGATTTTATTCTGCCTTGGGAGACTGGGGGCGCGGTGTTCTGACGGGCTTGATAAAGCTGTTTGCAGGGCGCGGCGGCTTTGGCAGAGTATACCCAGATTCTTGGAGGGAGTCGGCAGGCCGTTTGTAGGGGTGTATATGGCGCAGACGACTTGCGGATAGTATTTGCCTGCTCTGGCGGAAGCCTGATGGTTCGGATCCTTCGCGGGGGGTTAGACCTGCTCCAGGGCCTGCTTCAGGTCGGCGATGAGGTCCTCTTTGCTCTCTAAACCTACGCTGAGGCGGACCAGGTCGGCCGAGACGCCGGCGGCGGTGAGCTCCTGATCGTTCATCTGGCGGTGGGTGGAGCTGGCGGGGTGGAGGCAGCAGGTGCGGGCGTCGGCTACGTGGGTGGCGATGGCGCCCAGGCGCAGGGACTTCATGAAGGTCTCCGCCGCCTTCCGCCCGCCCTTGACGCCAAAGGATACCACACCGCAGGATCCCTTGGGCAGGTACTTGCGGGCGGTCTCATAGTAGGCGTCGCCGGGGAGGCCGCTGTATTTTACCCAGGCGATCTTGGGGTGGCTCTGGAGGTATTGGGCAACGGCCAGGGCGTTCTCGCAGTGGCGCTCCATGCGGACGTGGAGGCTCTCCAGACCCAGATTCAGCAGGAAGGCGCTCTGGGGGGAGGGGGTGGATCCGAAGTCCCGCATGAGCTGGACGGTGGCCTTGGTGATATAGGCGGCCTTGCCGAAGCGCTGGGTGTAGGTGACGCCGTGGTAGCTGTCGTCGGGGGTGGTGAGGCCGGGGAACTTGTCGGCGAATTTGGTCCAGTCGAAGTTGCCGCTGTCCACGATGGCCCCGCCTACGGCGCTGGCGTGGCCGTCCATGTACTTGGTGGTGGAGTGGGTCACGATGTCGCAGCCGAAGTCGAAGGGGCGGCAGAGCACGGGGGTGGCGAAGGTGTTGTCCACGATGAGGGGCACCCCGTGGGCGTGGGCGGCCCTGGCGAACTTCTCGATGTCCAGCACGGTGAGGGCGGGGTTGGCGATGGTCTCTCCGAAGACGGCCTTGGTGTTGGGGCGGAAGGCGGCGTTCAGCTCCTCCTCCGTGCAATCCGGGGCCACGAAGGTGAACTCCACGCCCATGCGCTTCATGGTGACGGCGAAGAGGTTGTAGGTGCCGCCGTAGATGCTGCTGCTGGACACCACATGGTCGCCGCAGGAGGCGATGTTGAAGACAGCGTAGAAGTTGGCGGCCTGACCGGAGGAGGTGAGCATGGCGGCGGCGCCCCCCTCCAGCTCGCAGAGCTTGGCGGCCACGTAGTCGCAGGTGGGGTTCTGGAGGCGGCTGTAGAAGTAGCCCTCGGCCTCCAGGTCGAAGAGCTTGCCCATGTCCTCGCTGGTGTCGTACTTGAAGGTGGTGGACTGGACGATGGGGATCTGCCGGGGCTCGCCGTTGCCGGGGCGGTAGCCCCCCTGGACGCAGGTGGTCTCAATGCGCTGGTTGGACATGGTGACATTCCTCCTGTAAATATAGTTAGCTGCGGAAAAAGAAGAAAGGCAGTCTGAGAATCAGACTGCCGTCAACCGCTTGGGACCGTCCGGGCATGAGAGCCGGGACCGGACCTCACCGAAGGCTGAGGGCAGTCCTGAGCATCATCATGCACATGTAGACGCTGTTTCTCATAAAATGCCCTCCCCTTTACAGATTGCTATAAGAATACCGCTTTTTGCCGCGTTTGTCAAGGAAAAGTCTGCGATGTATGGGGCGCTGCCCCGCAGGCTCCGTCGGGGGCAGGCGGCCTCGCTCTCCTTCACTCTGGACCTGTCCCGAAAGACCATTAAAGCGGAGGCCGAAGAGGTCTCAGAACTCCGGTCATCCGCTCAAATGGCTTCATATAGACAGTTGAAGGTACTATTGTTTCCGCGGACCGCCCCATCGGCCCGCAGCGGAAACCAAACAAAAATCGCGCCTGCCGGAGAGCCGGCACGCGCAAAAACAGCCCCGCTGACGGACAGCAAGGCCGAAACAAGACGCATTTCCGGTTTCGGCAGAAAAGAGATCCTCCGCCTGTGTATCTGGCTTATCCTCTCCAAAGGAGGCTTCACAGTGACCGACTCGCAGGGACTCTCACCCTGTTCCACAGTGTGCGGACGACATATGATTTACTTTTTACCGAGTATAGCATACTTTCCCCGGTTTGTAAACAGATAAATCTCCCCCGCTTTTTGGGCAGATTGCCGAAAGTCCGTGGCGGCGAACAGCGTGCGCGTGATACGGGCGCGAAGCGCAGGACAGCTATCCATGGCGCACTCCGTTTCCAATCTGCGCAATGATGGTATAATAGCCGCAAGGCGGCTCAGTCTGTCAAAAAAGTCGGCAGAGCAGGGTGGCGGTAAGGAGGATAGTGTGAAAGGAACCCAAGAAGGGTTCCTTTCACGTAAAATCAGCCCGCTGTACCCCAGGGGCATTTTCTCGCCGCTTCGCGGCTCAGGCACAGCGAAAAATTGCGGCCGATGGCCGCAATTTGCCCCTGTTGTGAATACAGCTTCTAAGCGGCAACGGAGAGAGGAAAGCGCGGCGCGTCCCTCTCTCTGCTTTGCTGCCTGCCGGGTTTATCCTTGGCCTACGCCCATGCTCCAGAGCTCTTCCACGTAGTTATCCACCCACTTCATGCCGTGGGACATCCACTGTTGCCGCTCCCTGGGCTTGACGTTGGGGTTGTCCAGAAGGGGCTGGAACAGGACCAGTCGGGCCGGGGGCGCGGTGTAGATCTGGTTGAGAATCTCCAGGTCCTCCGGGTAGCGAATCCAGAGGGACCGGTCCGGGTTGGGGTTCTCCCGCCGCCACTGGGCAAAGGCCGGAAGGAAGTTTTTGTACGCCGGCATCTCCAGCGTATCAAACACCTCCTCCGGCAGCAAGATCTGAGCCAGGCAGTAGAGCCCGTGGGCATAGGTGCAGAAGGGCCGAACCCCCAGCACATACCGCTTGTCCCGCCCGGCGCTCTTGCATACCGCCAGCAGGTCCTGGCTGCCCTTCTCCATATCCCCGCTCACCAGATCCAGCAGGAAGGAGATCATGGCCTTCTCCATCCCGCTGAGCTTCTTGGTCCCCAACAGGGCCTCCGCCTCGGGGACGGCCCACTCCAGCACCCCCTGGTCTTTGTACCACAGCCCGATCATCAGGTGGGCGGCCACGGGGAAGAGGGCCATGTAGCCGTCCTTCACCTTGGTAAGGTCCGGGGGCAGCAGCCGCTCGATGGCCAGCACATTCCCGCAGACCAGACACTCCAGGGCACAGTGGAAGTTCTTTTCATGGGTGTAGCTGCCGTAGATGCAGGGCATCATGTCCCCTTTCCCCCGCTGGTTAATCACCCGGCAAAGCCCCGCCCAGTCCTCATTTTCCACACATTCCACCGTCCAGTCGTTCCAATCCTGAAACTCCGGGGCCAGAGAGGCCACAGAGGCCGTCTGGTTGTGGAAAAGGTGCCTTAGCCGCGCCTTAGCCTCCGGCTCCTCCCCTGTGTAGACGCACTTCCCCATAATTTTCGGCGGCTGCGCATTCCCCCCCGGCGTCTCCTCCATATAGACAAACTTCTCCATAATCTTCTGCATCTTCTCCCGCAAAAGCGCAAAATAGGCCCCCTGCTCCATAGATCTTTCCTCCCGATTGGCAGAATATAGAAGCATTCTACCACGCCCCCCGCCAAACCGCAAGCGGAACGAACACACACAGTACCCCCCAACCAAAACTTCACAGTATGGCCATCCCGCCCCAAGCCTCCAGCCCCCTGGGTACCCAAGGCAGTTCTATAGAACCTCCCTGTACGCGGGGGATAGTGTGAAAGGGGGTGAAGCCCCCTTTCGCGTTCAATCGCCCGCCGCAGCGATGGACTTTGGCAGAGCCAAAGTCCACTGCCCTACGTGACGGAGTAAAAAAATCAGCCGCCCCGTCGGGGCGGCTGATTTTTTTACTCCGTCACGTAGGGCAGCAGAGCAATCTGACGGGCCCGCTTGATGGCCTCGGTCAGCTGGCGCTGGTGCATGGCGCAGGTGCCGGTGGTCCGGCGGGGCAGAATCTTGGAGCGCTCGGAGATGAAGCGGCGCAGCTTGGCGGCGTCCTTGTAGTCGATGTGCTCGCACTTGTCCACACAGAACTGGCAGACCTTTTTGCGCTTGCGGTTCATGGGACGGGCGGGTCTATTTTCGCGGTCCATAGCCATGGAAGGTTCCTCCTGTCAAAATTTAGTTCAGAACGGCAGCTCGCCGTCCTGATCGTCCAGCTCCGCAAAGCCGGAGGGCGCGGCGTTGTAGCCGCTGTTGGGGGCGGGATAGGCGGGGGCGGAGCCGTAGGCGGGCGGGGCGTCATAGCCCCCCGGCGCGCTGTCGCGCTTGGAGTCGCCGAAGTACACGTTGTCGGCGTAGACCTCCGCGCTGCGGCGCTTGTTGCCCTCCCGGTCGGTCCAGTCGCGGATTTGCAGACGTCCCTCCACCACGGCCATACGACCCTTGGTGAAGTACTTGCAGACGAACTCCGCCGTCTGCCGCCAGGCCACGATGTCGATGAAGTCCGTCTCCTTCTCACCGCTCTGGCTCTTGAAATCACGGTCTACAGCCAGGGAGAAGGAGGTGACGGCGATATTGCTCTGGGTGTGGCGCAGCTCCGGGTCGCGGGTCAGGCGGCCCATGAGGATAATGCGGTTGAGCGACATAGCGTGCCTCCCCTTACAGGTCCTTGCAGACGATCATGGAACGCAGGATGCCGTCGGTGATACCGAGGACACGATCCAGCTCTCTGGGGAAGTTGGGTTCGCTGGTGAAGGACATGAGGACGTAGTAGCCCTCCGTCTTGTAGTTGATGGCGTAGGCGAGACGGCGCTTGCCCCACTCCTCAACCTCAACAGCGGTGGCGTTCTGCTCGGCGAGGGTCTTGAACTTCTCCACCGTGGCGGCCACGGCCTCCTCGCCCTGAGCGGGGTCGATGATATAGACGACCTCATAGTTCGCGGATACTTTTGCCATTGTTGTTGCACCTCCTTTTGGACTGATGGCCCCCGCACTTTGGCGGGAGCAAGGATATTGCCTGTGAAACACAAGCCCTATTATTATATAGGAATTTCCGGGAAAGTCAATAGAATTTTGCAAAAAAACTACATTATCGTGCGGATTGCACGGGAGTTTACCAGGAACCGGGCGGAGAGGGCGGCCAGGCCGCTGCGGCAGAACTCCCCTGACACGCAATTTGGCAGCAGCGGTATGTCTGAGCGCCGCTGAAAATATATTTGAGAAACCTATTGACAAACGGCGGATTTTTAGGTATCATAATTCCTGCCTGTTCAAGAGACAATTTATGGCGGCGTAGCTCAGTTGGCTAGAGCATTCGGTTCATACCCGAAGTGTCACCGGTTCAAATCCAGTCGCCGCTACCAGAACTGTAAACCTGCCGTATGGCAGGTTTACATATATGGCCCGTTGGTCAAGAGGTTAAGACACCGCCCTTTCACGGCGGTAACACGAGTTCGAGTCTCGTACGGGTCACCACCTGAATGGAAAAGCAGGGGCAAAAGCCCCTGCTTTTTCATTCAGGTGGGAACCTTCGGTTCATTTCACATGCTCGGGCGGAGTGAATCCGCCCTGCGCCAAGGTTTTCGCCTCGCGGCAAAAACGCTTGTACGCCGCACTTGCGGCGGGGAGCGCTTAGGGCAGGCTGAGAATAGTCCGGGTAGTATCAGTCAAGCGGCTGGTGCTGCCCGGATTTGTCGTTTCAGGAGGGCTGTCAGCCGTGCCCGGGTTATTCCGGGTTGCTGCGGGCGTAGGCGACGCCGCTGTCAAACATGGCCATGGCCATCTGTGAGGCAATGCCCATGAGATTTTCGAAAATGCAGGTCACATCGGCATCCTTGTCACTGTGCAGACGCTGAAACAACCTGCCCTTCGCCTGGTACGCCTGCGAGTAGAGCTCGTCGCACTGCGCCTCTACCGCTATGAGCCGGTTCAAATGCTTTTGCTCGCCTTTAAGCATCTCCTGAAGCGCTCCCGGTTCACATCCGCCGCTGAGAAATGCGAAGATGCAATCTTTGAAGTCCGATTCCTTGAGCTCCATATTGTTGACCTCCAAGATGGTTCCTATATAAAGGAACTATATTTATTGCGATTATACAGCAATAATAAGGGAAACGCAATAGGGATTTTGTAATGAATGGGGCTTTCCATGATTAAATATGATAGATTGTGGCGAACTATGAGAGAAAAGGGCGTCACGCAGTATGATTTATATACAAAACATAATGTGCGAAGGTCGTTGGTGGAAAGGCTTCAACATAACCAAAATGTTGAGATATTTACTCTTGACAAGCTCTGTAATATCCTTGACTGTGGGATTGAGGATATTGTGGAGCATATCAAGGATGACAATGTATTTTAACCCCTCCTATTTGCATGGGAGGGGTCTGTTTTCAGCTTTGTCTGAAACGTCTGCGAGTATGGCTCATCACACGGTTTCTTTACCCGCATAAGTTGTTTTAAAAGCGCGCGCCCATCCTTGAGCAGCGCCCAAAGCGTTTTCGGATCATCTCCCACGTTTAGAAATGCGGTAACACGAACATAGTAGTCTGATTCCTTGATAGTCATTGCATTTCCTCCGTTAATGGATATAGTGCTTATAAGCAAGTCTATGATTATGGGGATTATACAGCAATAATAAAAAAGTACAACGGATATCAGTGAACAGCGGAGTTCTTGTATGATAAAATATGACAGATTCTTTCGGGCAATGAAAGAAAAGGGCATTTCTCAATATGATTTATCTACAAAGTATAAGGTGAACAATGCCCTTTTGCATAAACTCCGGCACAATTTAAATATAGAGGCATTTACACTTGATAAGCTCTGTAACATTCTTGACTGTAAAATTGAGGATATTATGGAGCATATCAAGGATGACAACGTATTTTAACCCTCCCATTTGAATGGGAGGGTTTTGTTGTCTCAGCGAAATTTTCCCAGACGCCGGTCTCTTTATCAGCAGACACTTTGGGCTTACTATTCGACATCGGTACAGGAGAAGATAAGGATTACAATATACGCCGCCACCAGGCCCGGCGGCCTTTGCGGCACTGGGCCAACGATAGCCCCTGCAAGTTTCGG
>CANDEH010000107.1 GCA_947383645.1 uncultured Clostridia bacterium
GGAACAAGACCACCTTCGGCAAGAACATGTTCGCCCTGGGCGCCAATGAGGAGGCGGCCCGCGTCTCCGGCGTCAACGTGTTCGCCACCACCATCGCCGTGTTCGCCCTGGCCGGCGCCATGTACGGCTGGGCCGGCTTTGTGGAGAGCGCCCGCGTGGCCTCCAACACCGCCAACACCGGCGTGAACTACGAGCTGGACGCCATCGCGGCCTGCGTCATCGGCGGCGTCAGCTTTGTCGGCGGCATCGGCAAGATCAGCGGCATCGTCATCGGCGTCATCATGCTCCGCCTGATCTTCGTGGCCCTGCCTCTGGTGGGCATGGACCAGAACCTCCAGTACGCCATCAAGGGCGGCATCATTCTCTTCGCCTGCGCCCTGGATATGCGGAAGTATCTTGTGAAGAAGTAAGATAAAGAAGCAGGACATACAGGAGCGGGCCCCGCCGGGGCCCGCTCCTGGTTTTTGCCGCTTCTCAAGGGCGTCTGACTATATACACTTCTCCGCAATTACTCCGTAGGAAAAGGTCGGGATATGTGCCGTGTTTACAGCTGCCGCCGGTCACAGCGGCGGGCAGAACAGATCCTCTCAAATTATACAGACAGCTCTATCCGGCTGCCCGGTTGACAGGATATGACAAGACCTGCTAAAATATAACAAAAACGCCGCCGGAGGGGCAGTACGCCGGATGGACGACAGGAGGCCGCATATGTCTGTTTCTGATATTATCGGGTACATAATCACAGTTTTGTCGTTTCTTAGCGTGGTAATTCCTGCTCTGCACATTGAAAATCGACCCTTATTATATCTGCTGATGGTATTTGCCGGGGTGCTGTCTGTCGGCATGTTTCTGGTTCTCTATTATAAACAGAGCAGGGAGTATACGCTGCATGTTCTATCCATGGAAAATCGGACGCTTTCGCTTCGGCTGCTGCTGACACACAGCTGGCTGTCACAGATTAAAAATCCGTATGTGGACAAGTTTTCTCCATCAAAACTTCATATGGTAAAGGCCTGTTATGAGTTTATGTTTGAGCGATCCAGGGAAAACGGCAACATATATGATATGAAGTGCAGGTATACCTTTACAATAAAAAGATCCTGGAGGTCTCCCCGTGATTTTGACGTGCTGATTATGCAGCCAGGCGGAAGGGAGATCCGGTCGATTCAGTATGCTTTCGGCGAATACAGCTATGTCTATGACGCAAATACGGAGCCTATACGGCTCTCCGGCAGCAACAAAAAGCTGCCGACCTTTTGGAGAGCCAGAATCCCCTTTAATGGGAAAAAGGATGTGGACAAGCTGATCGTGTCTTATACGATGCCGGAAGTGGATCGAATTGATGATAAGAGACTCGGCGATTCCATTATCATTTGCCCCTTTATCTATGCGAAGAGAGTGGATTCCATTGCGTTTAAAATCAAGTATCCTGGGTACGTATCCCATGTCCCAAGGGTGATATGCCTGAAGCGATATCCTTATAACGGGAGGCGGTATACCCCCAGAAAGCTGCTCAATTTCCAGGCGGAAGATAACGCGCTGACATGGAGCGCATGTCCCGAGACCTGTATGGCGCAGGCGGTGTATGTCATTGAACTGCACGATCCGGTACCGAACCGCTCCGCCGGAGAATTTTGAGTTTCCCCACTGTCCTTATTTTCATATGGCGGATTTGCGATAGAACGGGTACAGAGGAAATTGCAGGCGGATCGTACAGGCTTGCGCGCTGTCGCCCCGCCTGTTTTGGTGAAAATTGCGCGTTTGTGTTTCCAATTCCGATAAATTATGGTATACTGGAGAAACATCAGATTATCGTTCACGGGCGACGGCGTTTTGCAGCGCAAAGCGCCGCGCCCCTGGCCTCTGGAGGTGCGGCGCTATGGAGGAATACCGTGTTCTGCTGGTGGACGACGAGGAGGAACTGCGGGAGGGAATTCGCCGGAAGATCGACTGGTCCGGCCTGGGGTTCGCCCTCTCCGGAACGGCGGAGAACGGCGTGGAGGCCCTGGAGCTGGCTGAGCAGCTTCACCCGGATGTGGTGCTCACCGACATCAAGATGCCCTACATGGACGGCCTGGAGCTGTGCCGGCGGCTGCGGTCCCTGCTGCCGGCGGCCAAGCTGGTGGTGTTCTCCGGCTTTGACAAGTTTGAGTACGCCCGGCAGGCCGTGGGCATGGACGTGTCCGAGTACATTCTCAAGCCCGTCAACGCCCCGGAGCTCAGCGGTGTGCTTGCCCGCCTGCGGGAGCAGCTGGACCGGGAGCGGACCGCCCGGCAGGACATCGAGGTTCTCCGCCGCCGGTACGAGGAGAGCCTGCCCCTTCTGCGGGAGCTGTTTTACACCCGTCTCCTGGACGGAAAGATCCCCCCGGAGCACCTGCGGGAGCGGGCCGCCCGGTATGAGATCGACCTCTCCCCGGGGTGCTGGGCGGTGGCCCTGGTGCTCTCCGACGCCGCCGGGGACGGGAAGGACGCAGGGCAGGACGGGCTGCGGTCCCTCTCCGTCCGCTCCTTCTTTGAGAAGCACTTTGCTCTGGAGGGCTGCGCCCTGCGGACGGTCCTCTACAACGAGGCGGTGGCCCTGCTGGTGGAGCTGGGGACCGAGGACCGGCTCTACGCCCTGACGGAGGAGCTGGGCCGGCTGTGCCTGCTGGCCCGGGCTCTGCTGGGACTGACCCTCTTCGTGGGCCTGGGCCGGCCCTGCGCCGGTCCGGAGCAGCTCCGCAGCGCGGCGGAAGGCGCCGCTGCCGCTGCGGACTACCGGGTGCTTATGGACGATGAGCAGGTGCTCTACATCGGGGACCTGGAGCCCAACCGCGTCTCCGGTCTGGCGCTGGAGGAGGAGGACCGGCACGCCCTCTCCGCCGCCGTGAAGCTGGGCGCCCGGGAGCAGGTGGCTCAGCTGATCCGATCCTATGTGGACCGGGTCCGGGAGGCCCGGCTGTCCCTGGCCCAGAGCCACCTGTTTTTTCAAGAGGTACTTACAGCCCTGATCCGCCTGGCGCAGACCAACGGTGTGGAGATGGGGGAGGTGTTTGGCCCCCGGTTTACCGGCATGGTGTCCATTACGGACTTCCGATCCCTGGGAGAGCTGGAGGAGTGGCTTTTGGATCGGGCGCTGCGGCTGTGGGAGGGCCTGGGCCGGCAGCGCACGGACTCGGCGTGGAAGACGGTGGAGCAGGCCAAGAGTTTCATTGCCGGGCACTACGCCGACAGCGAGCTCAGTGTGGACACCATCTGTGCCCACCTGCACCTGTCTCCGGCCTATTTTTCCACCCTGTTCAAGCGGGAGACGGGGGAGAGTTTTGTCACCTGCCTGACGCGGGTGCGTATGGAGCACGCCGCCCGCCTCCTCCGGGACACCGATGAGAAGACCTACCGCATCGCCGAGCAGACCGGTTATGCCGACCCCAACTACTTTAGCTACGTGTTTAAGAAGCATTTTGGCCTTTCTCCCTCCAGATTCCGCACAAATCCTGCGTTTTCTGGGAAAGGGTAGCGGCGTTGGGGGCTGGGGCGCGGCGCCCGGGTCCGGCCTGGGAGCGGGCGGGGAGAGCTGCTGGGCCGCGCAGGGGCAAAAAGGCTGCGGCGGGCGGGGATTTTGACGGACGCAGTGGAGAGGAGGCGCGGGGATGCGGCGGGTTTTTCGGGGGGCGGTGGAGCGGCTCACCCAGTGGTATCGAGGCATGAGCATACAGATGGTGCTCTCGCTGTCCTTTACTGCGGTGGCGCTGATCGGCATCGCCTTTTTGGGCTCCAGTATCCTGCTGCGCTTTTCCGACTCCACCGGGAAGCTCACCGAGGAGAGTACCCAGCGGCTGCTGGCCCAGGTGAATTTGAACCTGGACAGCTACCTGCGGCGGATGATGCGGGTGTCCGACGCGGTGTACTACCGGGTGATTAAGAAGAACGACATCGCCGATGGGGCCATGCTGGACGCCATGGGGCTGCTCTACGAGGAGAACCGGGACTCCCTGGTGTCTATCGCCGTGTTCAACGAGGGGGGCGGCATCGAGGCGGCGGTGCCCCTCACCGCCGGCCGGAGCGACACCTTCCCCAGGGAGAGCGCCTGGTTCCGCCTGGCCCTGGCGAAGATGGAGAACCTCCACTTCTCCACGCCCCACATCCAGGAGCTCTTTGACGACCCGGACTACCGGACCCGCTGGGTGGTGTCCCTCAGCCGCCACGTCCAGCTCACCCGGGGAGGGCGGACGGAGCGGGGGGTGCTGCTGGTGGATATGAGCTTTGGCGGGATCGCCCAGGTGTGCCAGAACGTGGACCTGCCCAACGGGGGGTACGTGTATCTGATCGACCGCAGCGGGGAGCTGATCTACCACCCCCGGCAGCAGCTGATCTACTCGGGACTTTTGGAGGAGAACAACCTGACGGCGGCGGCCTATGCCGACGGGTCCCACCAGGAGGTATTCCAGGGACAGCGGCGGGAGGTGACGGTGAAGACCGTGGGCTACACCGGCTGGAAGCTGGTGGGCGTGACGCCCAACCCGCCCCTTCTGGGGGAGGGGGACTACCTGCTGCTCTTCGCCATCGCCATGCTGCTGTTCTCCGCCTTTCTGATGGCCTTTCTTAACTTCCGCATCTCCGCCTACATCTCCGATCCCATCCTCCGCCTGGACCAGGCGGTGAAGGAGCTGGAGGCGGGGAGCGAGACGGTGGAGATCGGGGAGAGCGGCTGCGACGAGGTCCGGCGGCTGGGCCGGTCCATCGCCTCCATGGTCTCCACCATGCGGCACCTGATGGCGGACATCGCTGTCCAGGAGGGGGAGAAGCGGCGAAACGAGCTGGAGGTGCTCCAGTCCCAGATCAACCCCCACTTCCTCTACAACACCCTGGACAGCGTGATCTGGATGACCGAGTCCGGACGGACCCAGGAGGCCATTCAGATGGTCACCTCCCTGGCCCGGTTCTTCCGCATCTCCCTCAGCGGCGGGCGGCGGATCATCCCCCTCTCCGACGAGCTGGAGCACGCCCGGCACTATCTGAGCATCCAGGAGATCCGCTACCGCAACCGCTTTACCTTCCGCATCGCCGCCGGGGAGGGGACGGAGGGGCTGTATACGCTGAAGCTCACCCTCCAGCCCCTGCTGGAGAACGCCATCTACCACGGCATGGCCGGGGTGGAGGACGACGGGGAGATTGTCGTAGAGGCCCGGCGGGAGGGGGAGGATCTGGTTATCGACGTGTCGGACAACGGCGTGGGGATACCCCCGGCGGTGCTGGAGGGACTGCTCACCGACCGGCGGGGGAGGGCCGACGGCAGCGGCATCGGGGTGCGCAACGTCCACCAGCGGCTGCGGCTGACCTTCGGCGAGCCCTATGGGCTGACCATCTTCAGCGAGAGCGACGAGGGGACCACGGTCCGCGTGCGCCTGCCCGTGCTGGGCGCGGAGGAGGCGGCGCGCTGGGAGGAGGACAGGCCATGAGAAGACGGAAAAACGACCTGGTCCAGCTGATGATTTTGACGGTTTTAGGGGGCGCGGTGGTGCTGACAATGCTGCTGCCCCGGCTTCCCGCCAGGCGGGAGACGGCGGAGACCACGGAGATCTCCGTGGTCCTCCGGGAGGCGGACAGTGCCCTCTGGTCCAACGTCCGCCTGGGGATGGAGCAGGCGGCGGGGGAGTTTCAGGCGGAGCTGCGGGTGCTGACCCCGGCGGCCTTCAACGACAGCGCCGACCAGCGCCGCATCCTGCGCCGGGAGGCGGAGGGACAGACGGATGTGCTGATCGTGGAGGCGGCGGACCCGGCGGGGCTGACCCGGGATCTGAGGCAGGCGCCGGTCCGGTGCCCGGTGGTCTCCATGGAGTCGCCGATGGAGGCAGCGGCGCTGACGGTGGCCCCGGACAACGGCGCGCTGGGCCGGGACCTGGCCCGGGCGCTGCTCTCCGACGGGGCGGGGACGGGATTTGTGCTGCTGCTCAGCGCCTCCCCGGACGCCTCCGGCGTGACGGACCGCCTTGACGGCGCCAAAGAGGTGCTGGCGGCGGCGGGGACGCCGGTGCGGGAGCGGGAGGTGGACCTGACTGACGGCGGGGAGAGTCTGCGGACCCTCCTCAAGCACCCGGATCTCAGCGCTGCGGTGATGATGGAGCCCCTCCTCACCGAGCAGGCGGCTGCCATGAAGGAGAGTCTGGGGCTGACCGTCCCCCTCTACGGCGTGGGGGTGAGCGCCCGCGGCGCCGTCTGGCTGGAGCGGGGGGTGATCTCCGCCGCCGCGGCCTGGAGCGACTTCGCCGCCGGCTACCTGGCGGTGGAGGCGGCGGTATGCCTGAGCCGAGGGGAGGAGTTCCGGACGGAGCTGCTGCCGTTCTTTATCGTGAGAGGGGAGGATGTCTATGAGCCGGAGTACCAGAAGCTGCTCTTCCCGGTTACCGCTTAGGCGGCTGGCCGCCTTCGCCCTGGCGGCGGCGCTGGCGCTGGGGGCGGCGGGGTGCGGCGGCCGGGGGGCGGAGAGACAGGATACCCTGCGCCTGGGCGTGGCCCTCTATTCCCAGGACGACACCTTCATCGCCTCCATTGCGCAGCATCTGGAGCGGATGGCCCAGGAGGCGGAGGTGGACCAGGGGCGGCGGATCAACCTGTCCCTGGCCGACGGGGCCAACAACCAGACCACCCAGATGGAGCAGATCGACCGCTTCCTCTCCAGAGGCTGCGACGTTCTGCTGGTGAACATCGTGGACCGGACCGCCGCCGCGGTGCTCATCGACAAGGCGGAGGCGGCGGGAGTGCCGGTGATCTTCTTCAACCGGCAGCCGGTGGCGGAGGACATCGACTACCGGGAGGGAGTCTACTACGTGGGAGCCCGCGCCGAGGAGAGCGGAAGGCTCCAGGGGGAGCTGGTGCTGGAGGCCTGGCAGAACGAGCGAATAGGGCTGGACCGGAACGGCGACGGCGTCCTCCAGTACGTGATGCTGGAGGGGGAGCCGGGGCACCAGGACAGCCTTTTGAGGACAGAGTACTCCATCAAGACCCTCACCGACGCGGGGGTGGCGGTGGAGAAGCTGGCCGGGGACGCGGCCAACTGGAACCGGGGCCAGGCGGCGGCCAGGATGGAGCAGTGGCTGGCCGAGTTCGGCGACGGGATTGAGGCGGTGTTCTCCAACAACGACGACATGGCCCTGGGGGCCATCGACGCCATCAAGGACTGGGGCGGCGGACTGCTGGTGGTGGGGGTGGACGCCACCGCGCCGGCGCTGGAGGCCATAGAGAGCGGGGATCTCTTCGGTACGGTGCTCAACGACGGGCGGGGCATCGCCAGGGCCATGCTGACCCTGGCCCTGGCCCTGGCCGACGGGGCTGCGCCGGAGTCGGCGGTGGATCTCCAGGGGGGGCACTATGTGTGGCTGCCCTATCAGAAGATTGGGCAGGAGCTGCCCGGATGACGGGGAGTTTCGCCCCCCGGGGGCGAGTTACTTTTCCCCCGCGAGAAAAGTAACCAAAAGCGCGCTTAGGGGTCCGGCGCTGGCGGACTTTAGCCCCGCCTGCGGCGG
>CANDEH010000108.1 GCA_947383645.1 uncultured Clostridia bacterium
CCCTCCACGGCCTGTTCCGGGTGCGCTGCTTCAACCAGGACGACGCCCACGTCTTTATGACCCGGGACCAGATGCAGGACGTCATCCAGGAGACCGTCCGCCTCTTTGACGAGGTCTACTCCGTCTTCGGCCTCAGCTACACCATCGAGCTGAGCACCATGCCCGAGGATCACATCGGCACCGTGGAGGAGTGGGAGCGGAACCAGGAGATTCTGAAGGCCGCCATCACCGCCATGGGCAAGGACTTCACCATCAACGAGGGGGACGGGGCCTTCTACGGCCCCAAGCTGGACTTCCACCTGGCCGACTCCCTGGGCCGGACCTGGCAGTGCGGCACCATCCAGCTGGACAGCCAGCTCCCCGAGCGCTTCGAGCTGGAGTACACCGGTGAGGACGGCCAGAAGCACCGCCCCGTGATGATTCACCGGGTGGTCCTGGGCTCCATCGAGCGGTTTATCGGCGTCATCACCGAGCACTTCGCCGGGGCCTTCCCCGCCTGGCTGGCCCCCGTCCAGGTAAAACTCCTCCCCGTCACCGACCGCGCCGCCGAGTACGCGGAGACCCTCTCCGCCCGGCTGGACAAGGCGGGCTTCCGCGTGGAGGTGGACGCGCGCAACGAGAAGATTGGCAAAAAGATCCGGGAGGCCACCCTGGAGAAGATCCCCTACATGCTGGTGGTGGGCGACCGGGATATGGAGAACGGCACCGTCTCCGTCCGCCACCGCACCGGCGAGGACCTGGGCGCCATGAGCCTGGAGCAGTTCTCGGCCATGCTGCGAGAGGAAGTGGAGGGCAAAACCATCAAGTGAGAATGAGGAATTAGGAGTTAGGAATTGTGGTATCCTGCGGCTCCGCCGCAGGAGGATTTGAAAAAGCGGGGACAGCAGAGCCTGTATGCTCTGCTGTCCCTCCATTTTTGCTGCCGCTCCGCCGTCCTTCCCAAAATACCGAAAAACTTGGACCTCATAAATTCCTAATTCCTCATTCCTAATTCCTAATTAGTGACACCTCCCGCTGTTTCTGCATAGAATACAGAAACAGCGGGAGGTGTCACTATGCCCATCATCTACCTTAGCCCCTCTACACAGGAGGGGAATATGTACGTCACCGGCAGCGGCAGCGAGGAGTACAACATGAATCGACTGGCCGACGCCATGGTACCCTACCTGATTAGCAACGGCATTCAGTACAGGCGAAATACGCCGGAGATGACCGCCGCCAGCTCCATCCGTCAGGCCAACGAGGGGTGGTACGACTTCTACCTGGCCCTCCACTCCAACGGCGCGGCTCCGGAGAACTACGGCAATGTCCGGGGGATTATCGCCTTCTACTACCCCACCAGCTCCAGCGGGCAGCGGGCGGCGGAGCTCTTTGCCCGGAATCTGCGGGATATCTATCCCCTGCCCAATCTCGTATACACGCGGGCCACCACCTCTCTGGGGGAGGTGCGGGACCCCCGCTTTCCCTCGGTGCTGCTGGAGATCGGCTACCACGACAACTATCAGGACGCCGTCTGGGTGGAGAACCACTTTACACAGATCGCCCAGAATCTGGTTCTGAGTTTGACGGAGTATTTCGGACTGCCGTTTATCTGGCCCATCGACCCCTATGACGCCACCGTCCGGGTGGGCAGCGGCACACTGAATCTGCGCAGCCGGCCGGATCCCAACGGAACCATTATTGCCAGCATGCCCAACGGCGCGGCGGTGAGAGTCTTCGGGAGGTGGAACGGCTGGGGCGTGGTACACTTTGGCGAGCTTGTGGGGTATGCGGCGCTGGAATACTTACAGGCGGTGTAGACCTTCCGTTCTGGAGAGATAAGGTTGAACAAGGGCGCGGGGCTGCTGGCTCCGCGCCCTTTCTGACGGGCTTATCGTATAAAGTTCGTCTGGTATGTCCGCTCCGCCTCCGGCGGCGCGATCCCCTGGGCCCTGCCGGCCTCGATGCACCTGAGCAGCCACGCCATGTTTCTGGCGGCGTTGCGCATGGTCTGCATCCCCTCCTCGTCCCTGGGCACGTCCCCGGCCTTCTGGCCGTGGACCATGGTCCAGTAGGTGGAGGAGACCACCGGCATCTGGTTGATGGTGAGATGCTTCATCACCGCGTCCAGCGACGCCGTGGTGCCGCCACGGCGGGCCACTGCCACGGCGAAACCCGGTTTGTGGCGGAACGCCGCGCCGCCGGCGTAGAAGGCCCGATCCAGCGCGGAGAGGAGACGGCCGGAGGGATGGGCGTAGTAGACCGGTGTGCCGAAGACAAAGCCGTCGGCCTCCGCCGCCCTGGCGATCAGCTCGTTGACACAGTCGTCCTGAAAGACGCAGGCGCTGCGCTGAAGGCGTTCGCAGCCGCCGCAGCCGGTGCAGTCCCGGATGGGTTCGCCGCCCAGCTGGAAGATCTCCGTGCCGACGCCCTCGGCCTCCAGGGTCTTCGCGACCTCAAAGAGGGCGGTAAAAGTGGATCCGGCCAGATTGCTGCTGCCGTTGATGAGCAGAACTTTCATAGGGTGCATACCTCCGTGAAATTGGATTTTTCGCGGCCTCGCCTGCGGCGCTGTCCGCCGATGGAAACAGTATAGCACATCTCCAGAGCTGTGCCAACAGGGGAAGCCCGCAGATTTGTGGGGGAATCCTGCCGGCGGCAGAACATGTTGACAGCTTCTGAACAGTTCCCCGCCAGATTGCAATTGTTTTTTCCAAAAACTGTGCTATACTTAGGGAAGGACTGATTAGGCCTTGTTTGAAATTGGCCATATGCCCAACGGCAAGGGATTTTTTTCGCCAGACAAGGCAAAAATTTGCAGAAATACTCTGTGTATTGCAAGAATTTTTAACGCAGTATGGCGGAAAAAACCCCGCCGTTTGGGTGCATTGACAATTCTTAACAAGACTTAAAGAAATACTGAATCCATCGACGCGCAGGTCTTGCCGCCAAATTTTCTGCCTGGACTGCGTTGAAAAACCTTGAAATCCGTCAGGATTCCTGCGGTTTTTTGCCTTGCCAGACAAAAAATTTGTCTGGCAAGCCGCACACGTTGATGGAATCAGTGGTTCCTTAAATCGGCAAGAGCGATTTTCGAGAGATTTTTCGCCACAACAAGGCGCGATTTTGCGGGAATAATTGTGTTTATTTCAAGAAATCGCAACGCAGTTGTGGCGAAAAAGATCCGCAAAGCGCCGCAGGCGCATCTAATCAGTGCTTCCTTAGATATTACACTGCATTGTATGGCGGAGGTACTGCCGGGCAGAACCGGGGAGGTGGGGCGCTTGAAAAAATTTCCGTTTTATGCGAAGCTCTTGCGCCGTCCCTCCGTCCGCTTTCTCCGGGAGGTGGTCCGGCGCTACCACGCCCATGACATCCCCCGGCAGAGCGCGGCCCTGTCCTACTACATTCTCTTCGCCCTGTTCCCTATTCTCATCTTTATCAGCACCCTTCTGGGCCTCTTGCAGCTGGATGTGGACAGCATTCTGCGGGTGATTGACACGGTGATGCCCCGGGCGGCGGTGGAGCTGTGCGGGGCGTATCTGGAGTACGTGGGACAGACCGCCAGCCCCACCATGTTCTGGTTCTCCCTGGTGTTCTCCATCTACTTCCCCATCCGGGCGGCCAACTGCCTCATGCGGGGTATCCGGCGGGCCTACGGCATCCGGAGCGGGGTGGGGGCGGCGGTCTACTACCTGCGGCTGCTGCTCTATACCGCCTTCCTGCTGCTGGTGCTGGCGGTGGCCCTGGTGCTCACCACCGTGGGGCAGCGGATGCTGACCTACTTTACCGCCCACCTGGCCTTCTCCCCCTACCTCATTGAGCTGTGGCACTACCTGCGCTTTGTGGTGCTGGCGGTGTTCCTCTTCGCGGCCTTGGGATTGCTCTACGCCCTGGCCCAGGACCGGCCCCAGGCGGCGGAGGGGATTGTCCCCGGCGTGCTGATCTCTCTGGCGGCGTGGATGCTGCTGTCCCTGGGGTTCTCCTTCTATGTGGAGAACTTTGCCAGCTACTCGGTGATCTACGGCGCCCTGGGGGCGGTAATCGTGCTGCTGATCTGGCTCTACTTCAGCTCCATTACCCTGCTTCTGGGGGCGGAGCTCAACGCGATGATTTTAGCAAAAAAGAAATCCTCTCAAAGGAGTACAGATAACCCATGAAAATTATTATCATCGGAAACGGGAAGGTGGGCTACACCCTGGCCAAACAGCTGGCGGGGGAGGCCCACGACCTGGTGCTTGTGGACGAGAGCGTGGAGGCGCTGAAGGAGGCGGATACCTCCCTGGACGTGCTGTGCATGGAGGGCAACGGGGCCTCCATCCGCACGCTGAAGGAGGCCGGGGTCCGCACGGCGGATCTGGTGATCGCCGTCACCGGCTACGACGAGGTGAACATCATCTGCTGCCTCATCGCCAAGAAGCTGGGCGCCCGGCACACCGTGGCCCGCATCCGCAACCCGGAGTACTACAACGAGGCCCCCCTCCTCAAGCAGGAGATCGGTCTGGACATGGTCATCAACCCCGAGTACGCTGCCGCCCAGGAGATCTCCCGCATTCTCCGGGTGCCCTCCGCCTTCAGCGTGGAGACCTTCGCCCGGGGGCGGGTGGATATGATCGGCTTCTACATCACCGAGGCCGACGGCCTGGCCGGGGTGCCGCTGTACCAGTACAACAAAAAGAATCCCAACGGCGTGCTGCTGTGCGCGGCCATCCGGGGTAGCGAGGTCTTCGTGCCCAACGGGCGCTTTGTCCCCCAGATCGGGGACAAGGTGTACATCATCGGCAGCCACAAGGAGCTCAACAAGTTTCTCCGCCTGCTCCACCGGCCCACCAGCCCCGTGCGGACCCTCTCCGTACTGGGGGGCAGCCGCATCGCCACCTATCTGGGGTGGGCCGCCGAGCGGATGAGCATGAAGATGAAGCTGGTGGAGCTCAGCCGGGACAAGTGTCTGGACCTGACGGATAAGCTCCCCGGCGCTCTGATTATCCACGGCGACGGTACCGACCACAACCTCTTAGAGGCGGAGGGTATTCTGGAGGCCGACGCTTTCGTCTCCCTCACCAACCGGGACGAGGAGAACCTGCTCATGGCCCTCAGCGCCCAGCGCGCGGGGGTGAAGAAGGTCATCGCCAAGATGAGCCGGCCCAACTACATCGAGCTCATGCGGGAGAGCGGGGTGGACAGCATCATCAGCCCCAAGGATATCACCGCCAGCCAGATCAGCGCCTATGCCCGGTCCCTGGCCAACAGCGAGGGCAGCGCCGTGGAGCACCTGTACAAGCTCCTGGGCGGGGCCATGGAGGCGGTGATGTTTACCGCCACCGCCGCCACCCACTTCCTCAACACACCGCTGAAGGACCTGCGCTTTAAGGAGGGTCTTCTGGTGGCGGCCATCGTCCGCAACAACCAGACCATCATCCCCGACGGCAACTCGGAGATTTTGGACGGCGACAAGGTCATCGTTATGGCCAAGAGCCTGTTTTTGCAGGACCTCAACGAAATACTACAGTAATTTCGCTTGAAACCCGCTTCGCTGGGCTTTCAAGCGAGGGAAATATTGTGTCGTTTGAAATCTTTGGATTTCAAACGAGGATTTGACTTGCGGGGGGGATTTTTTTCGGGAAGCGGCCCTTGGCCGATTCCCGAAAAAAAGGTTCAAACCGAGCGCGGTTTGCAGAGTGTTTTTCCGAAAACGCGGTTCCCGGAAAAACGATTTTCATTTATTTGCGCCGGAGGCGCAAACTCTGCCGAGGGCTTTTGTCTTTGGCGTTTGTGGAGTGAATTTGATTTTTTTGGTACCTTTTTAAGAAAAAGGCGCGGGAGGTACTTATGAACTATAGACTTGTGCTGCGGATGCTGGGGCAGATTCTGCGGATTGAGGCGGTTTGTCTGGTGCTGCCGCTGGCGGTGTCCTGGGGCACCGGCGGGGGGGATGCCATGGCTTTTGCCGTTACCATCGCCCTCTCCGGCGTCGTTGGACAGGCCCTGTGCTGCCTCCCCGGCGGGGAGCGGCGGATGCAGGCCCGGGACGGCTTCGCCGCCGTGGCGCTGAGCTGGATTGTCATGTCCGCCTTCGGCGCCCTGCCCTATGTGCTCTCCGGGGCCGTTCCCCACTACATCGACGCTTTTTTTGAGACTGTCTCCGGCTTTACCACCACAGGGGCCACCATTCTGCCGGAGATCGAGTCCCTGCCCCGGGGCATCCTCCTCTGGCGGGCCCAGACCCAGTGGATGGGGGGCATGGGGGTGCTGGTGCTGACCCTGGCCCTGCTGCCCAAGACCGGGGAGGGCAGCGTCCACCTGATGCGAGCGGAGTCCCCGGGCCCCATCAAGACCAAGCTGGTTCCCCGCGTACGGGACACCGCCAAGATCCTATACAGCATCTATATTACCCTCACCGTGCTGGAGATTATCTTCCTCATGGTGGCGGGGATGAGTCTCTATGACGCGGCCACCCACGCCATGACCACCATCTCCACCGGCGGCTTCTCCGTGAAAAACGCCAGCATCGCCGCCTACGACTCCCTGGCCATCAACTGGATTATCATTGTGTTCATGTTCCTCTCCGGCGTGAACTTCAGCCTGCTCTACTACGCCCTCTGCCGGAACTTCAAGGCTGTCCTCCACAGCGAGGAGCTCCGGTTCTACACGTTGCAGACGGTTGTCGCCTCAGCGCTGATCGCCGCCAATCTGGTAGTCGTGGGGGGACAGGCCCTGAACGCAAAGACTGTCACCGACGCGGTGTTTCAGGTGGTCACCGTGGCCACCACCACCGGCTACGCCACGGTGGATTTCGCCCTCTGGCCCACCCTCTCCTGCATGATCCTCTTTGTTCTGATGGTCACCGGGGCCTGTGCCGGCAGTACCGCCGGCGGCGTCAAGTCCATCCGGGTGGTGCTGCTGGTGAAGAACCTCCGCCGGGAGGTCCACAACATCCTCCATCCCCGTGTGGTACAGACCATCCGCGTGGATGGCGACCGGGTGGAGGAGAGCACCCTCTCCGGCGTAACCCTGTTCTTTTTCGCCTACATCACACTGGCGCTGATCGGGGCACTGGTGGTATCCTGGGACAACGTGGGTTTTACCGAGGCCATCTCCGCCTCCATGACCTGCGTGGGCAATGTAGGCCCGGCTCTGGGCGCCATGGGCCCCACGGGGAACTTCGGCGGGCTGTCGGCGCTGAGCAAGATTGTGCTCAGCTTCAGTATGCTGCTGGGGCGGCTGGAGATTCTGCCCCTGTTGTTGATGTTGTTCCCGTCCATGTGGAGAAAAAAGTAAATTGCTTGAAAGCCGCTGCGTGGGGCTTTGTTTTTAAATAAGAGGACGGGGAGTTTCGCCCCCCGGGGCGAGTTACTTTTCCCACGCGGGAAAAGTAA
>CANDEH010000109.1 GCA_947383645.1 uncultured Clostridia bacterium
CAGAACCCGGACAACCAGATTGTCGCCAACGTGGTGGAGGAGGACGTGGCCTTCGGCCCGGAGAACATCGGCGTCCCCACGGAGGAGATACGAAAGCGGGTGGACGAATCCCTGAAGGCAGTTGGCATGGAGGAGTTCCTCCTCCACGCCCCCCACATGCTCTCCGGCGGCCAGAAGCAGCGCATCGCCATCGCCGGGGTCATCGCCATGGCCCCCCGGTGCATCGTCCTGGACGAGTCCACCGCCATGCTGGACCCCTCGGGCCGGCAGGAGGTGCTGGACACCATCACCTGGCTGAACCGGGAGCGGGGCATCACCATCGTGTTGATTACCCACCACATGAACGAGGCGGCCTACGCCCGGCGGGTGATTGTCATGGACCACGGCCAGATCGCCCTGGACGGCCCGCCGAGAGAGATTCTCACCCGCTCGGAGGACCTGCGCCGCCTGGGACTGACCCCGCCCCCCACGGTGGAGCTTCTGGCGTCCCTCCGGGAGGCAGGCTGGGACGTGCCCCTGGACGCCATCGACCCCGCGGACTGCGCCCGGGCCATCAGCGAATACCTGGGCGCCTGACTACAGGAAATTAGAGGATAAGCATTTGGAACCGATCATTCAAGTCGAAAACCTGACCCACACCTACGGCGCCGGCACGCCCTTTGAGCGCTCCGCTGTCCAGGGCGTCAGCTTGGAGCTGTACAAGGGGGAGTTCCTGGGCGTCATCGGCCACACCGGATCCGGGAAGTCCACCCTGATCCAGCACCTGAACGGCCTCTTAAAGCCCACGGCGGGCCGGATCCTCTTCCACGGCCGGGACATCTGGGCCGACCCGAAGAAGATCCGGGAGGTCCGCTTCCGTGTGGGCCTGGTATTCCAGTACCCGGAGTACCAGCTCTTTGAGGAGACCGCCGCCAGGGACATCGCCTTCGGCCCGAAAAACATGGGCCTCAGCGAGGCGGAGATCCAAGAGCGGGTGGAGGAGGCGGCGGCCTTCGCCGGCCTCTCCCCGGCCCTTCTGGACAAATCCCCCTTCGACCTCTCCGGCGGCCAGAAGCGCCGGGTGGCCATCGCCGGCGTCATCGCCATGCGCCCGGAGGTGCTGATTTTAGACGAGCCCTCCGCCGGCCTGGACCCGGCGGGCCGCAGCGAGCTCTTAAAGAACATCCGGGACTACCACGCCCGCACCGGCGGCACCGTGGTCCTGGTGAGCCACAGCATGGACGAGATTGCCGAGAACGTCCAGCGCATTCTGGTCCTCTCCCGCTCCGGCGTGGTGATGTCCGGCACCCCCCACCGGGTGTTCAGCCGGGCAGAGGAACTGGAGGCCGTGGGCCTCTCTGTCCCCCAGATCACCAAGGTGGCCATGGAGCTGCGAAGCCGGGGCGTTGCCATCGACGGCGCGGTGTACACCGTGGCGGACCTCCGCCGGGCCCTGCTTAAGTTGAAAGGGGGCGGCGCGGATGCTTAAGGATATCACCCTGGGCCAGTACTTTCCCGGCACCACCGCGGCCCACCGCCTGGACCCCCGAACCAAGCTCATATTGGTGGTCCTCTATATCATCGCCCTCTTCACAGCCAAGTCCTTCGCCTCCTACGGCCTGATGGTCCTGACCCTGATCGCCGCCGTGGCGGTGTCCAGGGTCCCCCCCAAGTCCCTGGTGAAGGGGTTGAAGCCGGTGCTGTTCATCCTGATCTTCACCGCCCTTCTCAACGTGTTCTACACCCCCGGCCGCATTCTCTGGCAGTGGTGGATTCTCAAGATTACCCTGGAGGGCATCTTCACTGCCTTCTTCATGGCCCTGCGGATCTCCCTGCTCATCATGGGCACCTTCCTGATGACCTACACCACCAGCCCCATCATGCTCACCGACGGCATGGAGAGCCTCCTGGGCCCGTTAAAAAAGCTCCATGTCCCGGTCCACGAGCTGGCCATGATGATGTCCATCGCCCTGCGCTTCATCCCCACATTGATCGAGGAGACGGACAAGATCATGTCCGCCCAGAAGGCCCGTGGCGCGGACTTCGAGACCGGCAGTCTCCTCCAGCGGGCGAAGGCCATGGTGCCGCTGCTGGTACCCCTGTTCATCTCCGCCTTCCGCCGGGCCGACGAGCTGGCGGTGGCCATGGAGTGCCGCTGCTACCACGGCGGCGAGGGGAGGACCAAGCTGAAGGTCCTGCGCTACCGGGGGATCGACTACGCGGCCTTCCTCCTGGGCGCGCTGATTCTTGCCGGCGTGATCGTTCTGGCGTGGTTCGGACTTTAGACAATTAGGAGTTAGGAATTAGGAATTGCCGGTGCGGAGGCTATGCGGAAAAGACGAAGATTGGTATGGATTGTGACGGCCCTGGCCCTGGTCCTGCTGGCCGCGGCGGCGCTGGACAGCCGCCTGACGGTGCCCTTTTATATTGTGGAGACGGAGGAGCTCACCACCTGCGTGGAGCTGGCGGTGCTGTCGGACCTCCACAGCTGCGCCTACGGCGAGGACCAGCGCGACATCGTGGGCCGGGTGCGGCGGCTGTCGTCGGACGCGGTGCTGCTGGTGGGGGATATTGTGGACGACAGGCTGCCCGAGGAAAACGCCTGGACCACGGTGGGCGCCCTGGCGGCGGAGTTCCCCTGCTTCTATGTCACCGGCAACCACGAGTGGTGGTCCGGGGAGGCGGAGCGCATCTGTGCGCAGATGGCGCGGTGCGGCGTCACCGTCCTCCGGGGCGGGACCGCCGAGCTGCCCCTGGACAGCGGGGAGACCTTCCGCCTCTATGGCATCGACGACCCGGACAGCGGCGGGAGCGAAGAGCAGCTGGCGGCGCTGGACGTGCCGGAGGAGGGGTTCAGCCTCCTGCTGGCCCACCGCCCCGAGCGAATCGAAGACTATCTGACCCACCCCTTTGATCTGGTTGTCTCCGGCCACACCCACGGTGGCCAGTGGCGGATTCCAGGGCTTTTAAACGGCCTCTGCGCCCCCCACCAGGGCTTTTTTCCCCGCTACGCCGGGGGCCAGTACGACGTGGACGGCGTCCCCCTCATCGTCAGCCGGGGGCTGGCCCGGGAGAGCAGCAGGATCCCCCGCCTCTTCAACCGCCCGGAGCTGGTGGTGATCCAGATCACCCCCAAATGACCCGATTCAGCCCAGACGAAGCGAGGTGACCCCCATGTGGCCCGCGTGGATTGAAGGCACAGCCTACCTCATCCTCCTGGCCTCCCCTCTGTTTATCTTCGCGGCGGTGCTGCTGGCCTGCCTTCTCAATGCGAAAGGCCGGAACCCCGCCGGCTGGGTCTGCCTCATTATGCTGCCCCTAGTGATCGCCGTGCTCGCCGTCGCCCACCTGCGCTCCCCCGAGTACTTCTGGGAAAAAGTCGCCCCACCCAAAATTGAGGAGGCCCAGACATTTTTCGACGAGTACCAGGAGGACCTGACAGAGCTCGTCAATCTCCTCACCAACCTGGAGGAGATCCCCTACCTCACCTGCGATGAGAACCAACTCTGTGACAACACCCGCGACGCTGCATCGAACATCCCCGACGGCCTGGAACACATCCTGACAGACATGGAGATACCGCAAAACTATAGCGTTACTATAAACGCAGACAACATCAGCATAGCAGATGAGATCAGCGGCCCTGTCCGCCTCTACCTGACCTATCCATTTCACCGGGACAGCATTTCCGAAGTATCAAACGACCAGTATAAAGTCACCAAGCTGTCCGGCGGCTGGTACTTAGAGGTACTAAAATTTCCGTAACCCCCCACAGGAGAGACGCCATGCGCAACATCGCCCTGCAACTGACATACAACGGTACCGCCTACCACGGCTGGCAGGTGCAGAAGACCCTGCCCACCGTGGCGGAGACCCTGGAGCGCTCCCTCTCCGCCATCTGCTGCGAGAGCATCAAAGTAGTGGGCTGCGGCCGCACCGACGCCGGGGTCCACGCCCGGCGGTACGTGGCGAACTTCCGCACCCGCTCCACCATCCCCTGCGACCGCCTCCCCCTGGCGGTGAACACCCGCCTCCCCGAGGACATCGTGGTCCGGGCCGCCTATGAGGTGCCGGAGGACTTCAACGCCATCGGATCCTGCCTGAAGAAGGAGTACACCTACCACATCTACAACTCCCGCATCCGGGACCCCTTCTATGTGAACCGGGCCTATTTCTACCCCCGCCCCCTGGACGAGGGGGTGATGGACCGGGCGGCCCGGGCCTTCGAGGGGACGCACGACTTCCGGGCGGTGCGCTCGGTGGGGACGGAGACCAGGACCACCGTCCGGACCATCCACTACTGCCGGGTCAGGCGGGAGGGCCCCCTGATTGAATTGAAGGTCTGCGCCGACGGCTTTTTGTATAATATGGTACGGGCCATCACCGGCACCGTGCTCTACGCCGCCGAGGGGAAGCTCCGGCCGGAGGATATTCCGGATATCCTGGCCTCCGGGAACCGGACCCTGGCGGGCCCCACGGTGCCCCCCGGCGGACTGTACCTGACGAGACTTTGGTATGAGGATGAGCGACTCAATGGCTGATGAGAAGAGACAGGAGAGCGGCGGGCGGAGCCTTCTGGCCCGCATCGCTGCGCTGATTCTGGCCCTCCTGGTGGTATTCGGCGCGGTGTCGGTGGCCCTTCTGGCGGACAACAAGTACTTGGACCGAGTCCGCCGCTGGCTGATCTACGGCGAGAGCACCCAGGAGAATCTCTACACCTTCGCCGCCGACAGCCGCAACCGCTACGGCCAGGTGGGGGAGTACCTGGTGGTGCTGAGCCAGAACACGGTGCAGTTCCTGGAGAACGACGGATCCGCCTACTTCGCCCAGCAGGTCCAGCTGAGCCAGCCCGCCCTCAGTGTGGGCGGCGACCTGGCGGCGGCCTACGACGTGGGCGGACAGAACCTGTATGTGTTCTCCCGGGACGGGGAGCGGCTCCATCTGACGCTGGACGAGGGCCATGGCTTTATCTCCGCCCGGCTCAACGACAGCGGCTACCTGGCGGTGGTCTCCGAGGGCGGCGGCTACAAGGGGGTCGTGGATATCTACAACGCCCGGCAGGAGAAGGTG
Organism: uncultured Clostridia bacterium; assembly: GCA_947383645.1. Lineage (GTDB taxonomy): Bacteria > Bacillota > Clostridia > Oscillospirales > Oscillospiraceae > CAJFPI01. Next base: position 5,050 of record CANDEH010000109.1, read on the forward strand.
TTCACCTACAACTCCTCCTCCCGCTTTCTCATAGACGCGGCGGTATCCAGCACATGCGCCGCCGCCGCGGTGGTGGCCCTGGGGGAGGAGAACGGCAGCTTTTGCAGCGAGGTGATCTTTTACAGTCTGGACCAGCAGGAGCCCTATGCCCGGACCCCCCTCACCGGCCATCTGACCATGGATCTGGGGGTCACCAGCGGGGTGCTGGCCTCGGTGTCAGAGGGGGACGTGTCCTTTGTCAGCAGCGAGGGCCGGACCACCGGCGTGTTCTCCTACAACAACCTGCACCTGCGGGACTACAGCTTCGGCGGGGACGGCTACCTCTTCCTGCTCCTCAACCGCTACCGATCCGGCAGCATCGGCGCGCTGATGACCGTGAACACCGACGGCACGGTGATCGCCGCCAAGGACATCACCGAGGAGGTGCTGGACATCTCCGCCTCCGGGGACTACGTGGCCGTCCTCTACGGCGACGCCCTGGTGATCTACACGAAGGAGTTGGAGGAGTACGCCCGCCTGGGCGACACCGGCTATGCCAGCCATGTACTGATGCAGAGCGACGGCTCGGCGCTGATTATCGGCGGCAACACCGCGTGGCGGTATTTGCCGTAGCTGGGAAAAAAGCAGCCAAAAGGCCGGGTTCCTCCCAGCCCTTGACGACGGTTCCAGAGAAAGGCGGTAGTCGATGTTGACATCATCTGTTATAGTAGATATAGTGATTTTGGGGATTGTGGCCCTCTCCCTCCTGATGGGGGCCAGGCGGGGCCTGTTCCGCACCCTGGCGGAGCTGGTCTCCACCATAGCGGCCTATGTGATCGCCTCCCTTCTCACCGGCGGCCTGGCCGCGGCGGCGGCGGAGTGGCTGCGCCCCATAGCGGAGGAGCGCCTCAGCGCTCTGGTAAGCGAGTACCTGTCCGGCGCTCTGGAGAAGGCCCCGGCCTTCCTCACCGCCGGCGTCCTGGAGAAGTTCCTGGAGCGGGCGGTGCCCGAGGCCATTGTGGAGCAGGGGCTCTACAACATCGCCTACGCCCTGGTCTTTGTGGCGGTGTTCCTTCTGGCGCTGATCGCCTTGCGCATCCTGATCCGGATGGTGGACACGGTGCTGAAGCTGCCCCTTCTCCACGAGGTCAACACCCTGGGCGGCGCCGCCGCAGGCGCGCTGAAGGGGGCGGTTCTCGTCGGCCTTTTGATCTGGCTGGCCCGGCGGACGGGTCTGCTGGTCAGCCCGGAGGCGCTGGCCGGGTCCCTGCTGGCCCCCCCCTAGCTGCGCCTCCTGCCGGCGTAGCGCGCCGGCGTGTGCAGCAGCCCCCTGAAAAAACATGAAAATTTCGTAAAAAACCGCGTTTTTCCCGCGAACTGTCGCGGATTGCAAGGGACGGCCGACAAAGTCGCGCCGGATGATGACGCAGGAGATTTTTCGTCAGTATGCCGAAAAATGCGGGGAGTACCTATCGTATTCCCGAGGATTTTCAGGCCAAAAAATGCGAAAAATATCCGGGTCAGCCACCGGCAGCCGATGATCTCATCACCCGCCCCATACAGCGGCTCTTCGCCGCGCGTTTCCCCCGCAAATACCAGCCCTGCCCTCCCCACCGGGCCTGGGCGCAGCGAAAGGAATGTCAGACAATGCAACCGACTTTGTGCTCAAGATGCAAGAAAAATGTGGCGGTCGTCTTCATCTCCAAGCTGGAGAACGGCAAGACGGTAAACGAGGGGCTGTGCCTCAAGTGCGCCAAGGAGATCGGCCTGCCCCAGGTCAACGACCTGATGAGCCGCATGGGCATCACCGACGAGGACCTGGACACCATCACCTCGGAGATGATGCAGGCCTTCGGCGGCGCGGAGAACATGGAGGGCCTGATGGAGGCCGGCAGCGACGAGAGCGACGACGAGGAGGACGAGGAGGGCAAGACCGCCACCTTCCCCTTCTTAAACCGCCTCTTCTCCAGCGACTCCAGCTCCTCCACCCCCGCCCCGGCCCCCTCCGCCGACCGGGAGGAGAAGGAGAAGGACAAGGGCGGCCGGTCCAAGGATCGGAAGCAGGAGAAAAAGCGCAAATTCCTGGACAACTACTGCATCAACCTCACCGACCGGGCCCGGGAGGGCAAGCTGGACAGCGTCATCGGCCGGGAGCAGGAGATCGAGCGGGTGGTCCAGATCTTAAACCGCCGGCAGAAGAACAACCCCTGCCTCATCGGCGAGCCCGGCGTGGGCAAGACCGCCATCG
>CANDEH010000110.1 GCA_947383645.1 uncultured Clostridia bacterium
GAGACAGCTTGCATATCCTACCAGATCTTCAGCTGTTTGTCAATACCTTTTTTCACTTTTTTTCTCGCCCTTCTCCACCGCCCGTTCCCCCTCTATCCGGAACCCGGAAAACTCCAAAAATAGGGGGGGACATTTCCTGCCGCCCATGGTATACTACACTATAAACAACAGACAACTTTCTTAGAGGTGATTACATGGAACTCCGCCGCCTCACCGCCACTTTCGGCGCTCTGAACAACCGGACCTTAGTATTTGACAGAGGCCTCCATCTTATCCACGCCCCCAACGAGAGCGGCAAGACCACCTGGTGCGCCTTTCTCCGCGCCATGCTCTACGGCCTGCCCACCCGGGACCGGGGCCCCGCCGCGGACAAGAACCGCTACGCCCCCTGGTCCGGCGCGGCCATGGAGGGCCGGATGGACCTGATAGCCGGCGGCGAATCTCTGACCATCCTCCGCCGCACCCGCTCCCCCTCCGCCCCCATGGGGACCTTCTCCGCCTGCTACACCGATACCGACCACCCGGTCCCCGGCCTGGACGCGCTGCGCTGCGGCCAGTACCTCACCGGTGTCTCCCGGGAGGTCTACGAGCGCAGCGCCTTCATCGCCCAGAACCAGATCCCCATCGCCCAGAGCCCCGACCTGGAGCGGCGGATCACCGCCCTGATGACCACCGGCGAGGAGGACACCTCCTGCACCGAGGCCGCGGAGCAGCTGAAGAAATACCTCACCCGCCGCCGCTACCACAAGACCGGCCTCCTGCCCGCCGTTGAGGAGGAGATGGCCGCGCTGGAGCGCCAGCTCTCCCAGAGCCAGTCCCTCCAGTGTCAGATTGCCCAGGCCGAGGCCGCCCTGCCGGAGCTGGAGCAGCAGGAGCGCCAGCTCTCTGGGGAGCTTCTCATCCGGGAGCGGACGGTCAGCGCCGAACAGCGCCAGCAGCTGGAGGCCGCCCAGGAAGCCTGCGACGCCGCCGGCCTGCGCACCGCCCTCTGCCGCCAGGAGACCGCTGGCCTTCCTCCCCTCTCCCAACTGGCCGCCCTGAAGTCCGCCGCCGGCAGCGTCCAGGTCAACCGCCTCACCGCCGACAGCCTCCGCCGCCGCCTGGAGCAGCGCCAGCGGGACACCGCCGCCGCTCAGGAGTCCGCCGACGCCTTCCCCCTCTTCGCCGGCCTCACCGCGGAGGAGGCCCAATCCCGGGCGGAGGCCGATCAGCGGACCTGCCTCGCCCTCCGCCGCCGGAAAAAGCTCTCCCAGGCGCTGTTTCTTCTCTCCCTGCTTTTCCTCCTCCTCACCGCCCTGCCGCCCCTTCTCCGCCGCCCGATCCCCCTGCCTCTGACCGCGGCCGGCTCAGCCCTGTTTCTCCTGACCCTGGCCGCCGGCGCGATCCTCCATACCCGCGCCCGCCGCCGTCTTCTGGACCTCACCGCCGCCTACGGATCCGGCAGTTTCACCCGCCTCTCCGACGCCTACGCCGCCGCCTACGAGCTCCTCACCGACTGCCAGCGCCGGGAGCAGGAGATCCGCCAGCGTCTGGACGCCCTCACCGCCGCCATGGCGGAGGCGGAGGAGGAGATACTCTCCGCCGCCCGCGGCCTGGACAGCGCCGTCTCCGACCTCTCCCAAGCCGCCGCCGCCATTGACTGCGGCCTCGCCTGCTGGAACCGCCTGGCCGAGGCCCAGCAGGAGCAGGCCCTGTGGAACGCCCGCCGGGAGGCCCTGGCCGGCGCCCTGCCGGAGCCCGACGCCGCCGAGACCGAGGCCCTGGCCGCCCTCCGCGCCCACCTGGAGGAGGTCCGCCAGCACCTGACAGACCAGCGCCGGGCCCTCTCCGCCGCCCAGGGACAGCTCCAGCTCACCGGGTCCCCCGCCTCCCTGGCCGCCGCTCTGGAGGAGAAGCGCCTCCGCCGGGACGTCCTTCAGGGGGAGTACGACGCCGCCCAGCTGGCCCTGGAGGCTCTCACCCGGGCCAACACCGCCCTGCAAAGCCGCTTCGCCCCGGCCCTCGGGAAAAAATCTGCAAAATACTTTGCAAAACTCACCGCCGGGAAGTATAATACTGTATTACTGAACCGGGACCTGGCCGCCGCCGTCCAGGAGACGGACTCCCCCGCCCCCCGTCCCTCCCTCCAGCTGAGCCGCGGCGCCGCGGACCAGCTCTATCTGGCGGTGCGTCTGGCCATCTGCGACCTGCTCCTTCCGGAGCCCCAGTCCGCCCCCCTGATTTTAGACGACGCCCTATCCGCCTTCGACGACGAGCGCATGGCCCTGGCCCTGGACGTCCTTCTGGAGATCGCCCAACACCGTCAAATCCTACTCTTCACCTGCCACGCCCGCGAGGGCGACTACCTTTGCCGCGCCCACCCCGGCGAATTCCGCGAGCTCTCGCTGACAGCAACGCAAACAAGATATGAGATAGGAGATACGAGATAGGAGATAGGAGATAGGAGTTGTGGTGTCCGGCTGCGCCGGACGATTAAAATTGACCGGTAGCGGCTTCAAAACATCTCTCCATTCTCCGTCTCAAAATTTCAAATCCCCGCCGAAGGCGGCACAAAATAATATCTCCTATCTCCTAACTCCTATCTCAATTTACACCACCATTGGAGGCCCCCTATGCTCACCCAACTCACCCCCCTCGCCGGCTGGTTCCTGCTTTTCATCCTCTACAGCTTTCTGGGCTGCTGCGGCGAGACCATCTACTGCTCCCTGGGCCAGCGAAAGCTCTGCGAGAAGCGGGGCTTTCTCAACGGCCTGATCTGTCCCATCTACGGCCACGGCGCCCTGCTGGTCCTCTGGGTCCTCCGCGGCGGCTGCGCCAACCCCCTTCTCACCTTTCTTTTCGGTATGGCTCTCACCACCGCCGTGGAGTACGTCACCAGCTGCGCCATGGAGAAGCTTTTCCACATGCGCTGGTGGGACTACTCCCGCTACCGTTTTCAGATCAACGGCCGGGTATGCCTTTTGAATTCCACCCTCTTTGGTCTGGCCTGCGTCTTTCTCTGCCACTTCGCCCACCCCCGGGTCATGGCCTTCGTCAACGCCCTGATCCGCCGGGGATCCGCCGTCCCTTTAGCCGCCCTGATCCTTGTGATCTACCTCATCGACATCGTCCTATCCGTCCGCAGCGCCATCCAGATCGGCGACCGCCTGGAGAAGCTCCACGCCCTCCAGGAGGAGCTCCAGAACAAGCTGGAGGAGCTGAAGGCCGAGCAGCTTCAGGCCATGGCGGAGCATCTGGACCGTCTGGAGGAGGCGGTGGAGGACCGCATCGAGGCCCACGAGGCCCAGAAGGAGGCCCGGAAGGCCAGGGCCATGGAGAAGATCCGGGAGCGCATGGAGTCCGTAGACCAGTGGAGCGAGGAGTATATCCAGCGCTGGGAGGCTCTGAAAGCGGAGACCCAGCGCCGCACCCGCCAGGTGATGGCGGCGCAGGACTACTTCGAGCGCCGCCTGGTGCTTTCTCATCCCACGCTTCGCTCTCCACGGCACAGTGAAGCCTTGCAAAGGCTTCGCGAATACATCAAGAATCGGTAAATCCTGTTCTGTATGGACTTTTTGATGGATACATACTATATGTAGTGTATATTGCGCCGCGCCGGTGCAGGGCAACTGCCGCGGGCCCCGCGGCGGGGGGGAGACGGGGAGTTTCGTCCCCCGGGGCGAGGTACTTTTCCCGCGCGGGAAAAGTACCCAAAAGCGCGCTTAGGGGGCCGGCGTGGGCGGGCCTTAGCCCCCCTGTCGGGGGGCACGGCCCTTACACGCCTCCCCCCTAAGAACCCCAGGTTACGGCGCTTCTTCGGTAGACTGGTGCTCGTCCGACCCTGGCGCTTCGGACGCGGCGGCGGTGGCTCTTGCTTAGATGAAGGTATCTTGAGAGCGTACCCCCGTCTTTAGCCTTTCTATAAACCGCCGCTGCCGCTCTGCCTTCCTCGCCTCGACTTGCCTCCGAAACTTGCAGGGGCTATCGTTGGCCCAGTGCCGAGAAGGCCGCCGGGCCTGGTGGGGCGTATGCTAAGCCTGCACTTTCCACCACACTTCAATAGAATCACAACTTGTCAACGCTCATTCCGGCAGCCGCAGAGATGCTCTGCCATGCCTTGACCTGCTTCCGAAATTTGCAGGGACCATTCGACCCGATGCCACGAAAGCCGCCATATCTGGCGAAGCATACACTAATCCCGCACTTTCCACCGAGCTTTAATAGAAACCGCAAGCTGTCAGCGCCTAACCCCGCAGCCGCATCGACACTGTCGGCACCGCTCTTTCCCACTCCCCCGCCCACCCAACAGGGTAGTCCGTAACAGACGAGGCCAGAACGCAAGTCCTTCCGACACCCGGCGACACCCTACCGCACCCCCGATAGAGCCCACCCATGTCTCCCCCGCAGAAGGCCGTGCCAACCACCGAGCGTAAAAACGGGATTCTTAGGGGGACCGCGGATAAGGGCTGTGCCCCGCCGCAGGCGGGGCTAAAGCCCGCCGAGCGGTCCCCCTAAGCGCGCTTTTGGTTACTTTTCCCGCGTGGGAAAAGTAACTCGCCCCGGGGGGCGAAACCCCCCGCCCCCCCGCCGCGGGGCCCGCGGCAACAACCCGCCACCATAGTGCGCCGCACTATCAAAATACCCCCAACACCAAAATAAAGGAGAAAAAACCAATGAGCGAATGCACCCACGACTGCTCCACCTGCGGAGAATCCTGCGCGGAGCGCACCGAACCCCAGTCCTTCCTGAAGGAGCCCAACGCCGCCACCCACATCGGCAAGGTCTACGGCGTGGTCTCCGGCAAGGGGGGCGTGGGTAAATCCATGGTTACCAGCCAGCTGGCGGTGCTCACCCGCCGCCTGGGCCACAAGGTGGGCATCCTGGACGCCGATGTCACCGGCCCCTCCATCCCCAAGGCCTTCGGCGTCCACCAGCGGGCCATGGGGGACGAGCGAGGCATGCTCCCCGCCGTCACCCGCACCGGCATTGAAATGATAAGCGTCAACCTGCTCCTGGACAACGAGACCGACCCGGTAATCTGGCGGGGCCCCGTCATCGGCGGCGTGGTCACCCAGTTCTGGACCGACGTGGTCTGGGACGTGGACTACCTCTATGTGGATATGCCCCCGGGCACCGGCGACGTGTCCCTTAGCGTCTTCCAGTCCATCCCTCTGGACGGCATCATCGTGGTGGCCAGCCCCCAGGAGCTGGTGAGCATGGTGGTGGAAAAGGCGGTAAAAATGGCGGAGATGATGAACGTTCCCATTGCGGGCGTGGTGGAAAACATGTCCTACCTCCGCTGCCCGGACTGCGGGAAGGAGATCCCCCTCTTCGGTGAGGGGAAGACCCTGGCCGCCGCCCGGGCCCACGGCCTCCCCCTCCTGGCCCGGATGCCCATCGACCCGGCCCTGGCGGCGCTGGCAGACGCCGGAAATATCGAGGACCTGGCCGGCGACTGGCTCGCCGGGGTGGTGCAGGTTCTCCTGTGACACCCGCCCGCCAGGGGCCGTGCAACACGCCCCTCTAAAAACGGCGTTTTTTGCGAAAAAAACACAGAAAAGCGCGGTTTTTTCCACTTTTTCTCGAAATTGAGAAAAATGGATATAAAAGTTCCGAAAAAGAGGTCCTTTTATGAAAAAAGCATTCTTACCCATTCTTTTGATGATTCTCTTATTGCTTGCGGCCTGTTCCCCCCGGGCAGAGGAGCAGGGGGACTATATCGGCATCGAGGCGGCCAAGGCGGCCGCTCTCACCGACGCCGGCCTCCCCGCCGACGCCCCAGCCGACTTCTCCGCCGCCGGCCTGGACCGGGAGGACGGGGAGGAGTTCTACGCGGTAAATTTCACCGTGGGCGGCGCCTCCTACCAGTACCAGATCCACCCAGTCACCGGCAAGGTACTCCGCGCCAACAGCCAGGGCCCCCGCCTCATCGGGGAGGAGGCCGCCAGGGAGATCGCGATCCAGCACGCCGGACTTGCGCCGGATCAGGTAACCCTTCTCCCCATCCAGCTGGAGATTGAGGAGGGCAGGCAGGTCTACGACGTGGAGTTCTATACCGCAGAGTATGCGGAATATGATTACGAAATTGATGCAATAACCGGAGAAATCGTCAGTTTTGACCAGGAAATCGAGCATCCTCTAACCTCTGCCGTCTCCGGGACGGGAACGCCTCTGGGCCTGGAGGAGGCCCGAAGCGCCGCCCTGGTCCGGTCGGGCCTGTCGGAAAAGGATGTGACGTTCACCCAGGCGGAGCTGGACCAGGAGCACGGCCGGGACCTGTACGAATTTGAGTTCCGCACCGCCGACGGTACAGAGTACAAATGCGAAGTAGTGGCCCTCACCGGGGAGGTAATCTACTTCGAGTGCGACAGGGAGCACTCCGCCGGCCCCACGGACCCCGGCCGGCCCCTGCTCAGCCACGAGGAGGCCAAGGCCATCGCCCTCCGGCACGCCGGCCTGACGGAGGAGGAGGCATCCTTCGCCGAGCTGGACGCCTTCGTAGACTTCGCCTGGGAGGACGGGCGGCAGATCTGCGAGGTACGCTTCAGCGTCACCGTCAAGTCCTCCTACAAGTACGACATTGACGCGCACACCGGCGAGATTGTCAAGTACAGCGAGGAGCACATCCCCTTCCACCCCAGCCCCATGCCCCCGGGGCCCGGGGCTCCCATCCCCAGTAAAGGCCCTGTCACCGCCGACGAGGCCAAGTCCATCGCCCTGAACCAGGTCCCCGGGGCCTCCGCCGTACACATCACCGACTTCGAGGGGGACTACGACGACGACACCGGCCGGCTGAAGTTTGAGGTCGAGATCCGCTACAACGGCATGGAGTATGACTTCGAGATTGACAGCGCCGACGGCACGATTCTGGAGTATGAGGCGGATCCGATTGACTGATAAAATGCTGGATACCCCAGCGGTGTTTTTTCTAATCCCGAGTTGTGCGGGCGGCACAATAAACCCCTATAGCGATTTAAAAGGAGTGGCACCGCGAGAGCGGCGCCGCTCCTTTTTTGGCTGGGTACGCTCATATTTGTTCATGTTTATAGAAATGCATAAAATTGTTAATTTGCTCTTTTGGGTAGTATTTTCTTTTCATATTGCAGATATCCCCTGATGTAGTAGTTCCATTTTCTACATCAGGGGATATCTGTCTATTGTACGCTTTTGCTGGTTCGCTTTACCGGCGGGGGAGGGGTTTCGCCCCCCGGGGCGAGTTACTTTTCCCACGCGGGAAAAGTAACCAAAA
>CANDEH010000111.1 GCA_947383645.1 uncultured Clostridia bacterium
GTTCCAGCCCATGACCGGCGTCACCGCCGAGAAGCACGACAGCTTCATCACCCCCCGGGAGGACGGCCGGGTGATGATGCAGTTCAGCGGCAAGGAGCTGGTCCGGGGGGAGCCCGACGCCTCCTCCTTCCCCTCCGGGGGGCTGAGAGCCACCTTTGAGGCCCGGGGGTACACCGCCTGGGACCCCACCGCCTTCGCCTTCATCAAGGACGGCTCCCTCTGCATCCCCACGGTGTTCTGCTCCTACGGCGGCCACGCCCTGGACAAGAAGACCCCCCTCCTCCGCTCTCTGGACGAGCTGAGCCGCCAGGCGGTGCGGATCATGCGCCTCTTCGGCGACACGGAGGTGAAGCGCGTCACCTGCCAGGTGGGGCCGGAGCAGGAGTATTTCCTCATTGACAAGTCCGTCTACGCCCAGCGGGAGGATCTGCAGCTCACCGGGCGGACCCTCTTCGGGGCCAAGCCCCCCAAGGGGCAGGAGCTGGAGGACCACTACTTCGGCACCATCAAGCCCCGGGTGGCGGCCTACATGCAGGAGCTGGACGAGGAGCTGTGGAAGCTGGGCATCCTGGCCAAGACCAAGCACAACGAGGTGGCCCCCGCCCAGCACGAGCTGGCCCCCATCTACACCGACGCCAATACCGCCTGCGACCACAACCAGCTGACCATGGAGGTGATGAAGCGGGTGGCCGGGCGGCACAACATGGTGTGCCTGCTCCACGAGAAGCCCTTCGCCGGCGTCAACGGGTCCGGCAAGCACAACAACTGGTCCCTCTCCACCGACACGGGGAAGAACCTCTTCAAGCCTGGATCCACACCCAGCCAGAACGCCCGGTTCCTGCTGTTCCTGGCGGCCTTTGTCAAGGGCATCGACGAGTATCAGGAGCTGGTCCGCTGCACCGTGGCCATCCCCGGCAACGACCACCGCCTGGGCGCCCAGGAGGCCCCGCCGGCCATCGTCTCCATCTTCCTGGGGGACGAGCTTGCCGCCGTGGTGGACTCCATCATCCAGGGCACCGAGTACATCGAGCAGGGCAAGCGGATGCTCCACGTAGGGGCCGACGTGCTGCCCCACATCCGCCAGGACAACACCGACCGCAACCGCACCAGCCCCCTGGCCTTCACCGGCAACAAGTTCGAGTTCCGCATGCTGGGATCTAGCCAGTCCATCGCCGGGCCCAACGTGGCGCTGAACACCATCATGGCCGAGGAGCTCCAGCAGTTCGCCGATGAGCTGGAGGGGGCGGAGGACTTTGAAAAGGCCCTCCACCGGCTCCTGCGCAGGACCTTTACCGAACACAAGCGGATCATCTTCAACGGCAACGGCTATGAGGACGCCTGGGTGGAGGAGGCCAGACGCCGGGGGCTCAGCAACATCTCCTGCACCGCCGACGCACTGAAGGAGTACTGCACCCCCCGCCACGTGGCCCTCTTTGAGAAGCACGGGGTCTATACCGCCGAGGAGTTCCAGGCCCGCAGCGAGATCCACTTTGAGAACTACTGCAAGGTTACCGGTATCGAGGCCCACACCATGGTGGACATGGTGAAGCGGGACATCTACCCTGCGGTCTGCGCCTTCATGACCAGGGTGGCGGAGACCATCAACCAAAAGCGCGCCGCCGTGGCCGGCATTGACTGCACCCTGGAGCAGGGGCTTTTGGAGCGGCTTACCGGGCTGAGCCTGGAGATGATGGCCGCCTGCAAGGCGCTGGAGGAGGATCTGACGAAGGTGCCCCGGAGCAGCCTGGGCGAGGAGGCCCACTACTACCGGTACGTTATCTTCAAGGATATGGAGCGCCTCCGCGCCCCTGCCGACGCCCTGGAGACCATCACCGGCGCGGACTACTGGCCCTTCCCGTCGTACAGCGATATCCTCTACAGCGTCCGATGATTTCCGGCCCCGGAGCTCTGCTCCGGGGCCATTTAACAATCTGTCACAGGGATTTTAGACTTTTGTAACAATCGAGGCAAACATATTTAACAACTTTCCCTTATTCTAATAGTGCAAGAGACAAGTCTTTTTCATCCAACCTCCTTTATCACTCAAGGGAGAGGGGACTGCACCGCCGCAGTCCCCTCTCCCGCTTTTCTGCCGGCCAGCCCTGCAAAAAGTCCGCCCCGGATCTGCCGGGACGGACTTGTGCGGGATTTTCTGTTGGGGGGTTACCGGTCGGGCAGGCCCGCGCCGGCCTTCAGCTGGAAGCGTCTGGTCTGGGCCTGGAGGAGGCGGACCTGATCGAAGAGCTCGGAGCTCACCGCCGCGGATTCCTCGCTGCTGGCGGAGTTGGTCTGCACCACCGCGGAGATCTGACCGATACCCTCGGCCACCTGGGCCAGGGCGGTGGCCTCCACCTGCACCGCCTGGGTGATCTCGCTGATGGCGCTGTTGGACTGGCGCACCAGCTCCAGCGTCCGGTCCAGAGTCTGGGATACCTCGCTGACGATCTGGTTGCCCCGCTCCGCCGCCTGGACGGAGCTGACGATCAGGTCCTTGGTGGCCTTGGCGGCCTCGTCGGACTTGCCGGCCAGGTTGCGCACCTCGTCGGCCACCACGGCGAAGCCCTTGCCGGCGCTGCCCGCCCGGGCGGCCTCCACGGCGGCGTTCAGCGCCAGGATGTTGGTCTGGAAGGCGATATTCTCAATGGTGGCGATGATCTTGCTGATCTCCTGGGAGGAGGCGGTGATGTCCCCCATAGCGGCGATCATATTCTCCATCTGCTGGCTGCTCAGATTCACCTGATCCCCGGTGAGGCGGGCGCTCTCCTCCATGGCCGCAGCGGTCTTGATGTTCTGCTGGGCGCTCTTGGAGAGGTCGTCCAGAGTGGCGTAGAGCTCCTCCACGGCGCTGGCCTGCTCCGTGGCCCCCTGGGCCAGGGACTGGGCGCCGCTGGAGAGGTGCTCGGCGTGGCCGGAGACCTTGTGCTCGGCCTGGTTGATATTGCCGATGGCAGTGGACAGGGAGGCGGTAAAGCTGTCGATGGACTCCTCAATGGAGCGGAAGTCCCCGATGAAGGGCACGGAGGTGGACACGTTGAAGTTCCCCTCGGAGAGCTGGCGCATGATGCGGTTGATGTCGCCCACATACTGCTCGATGGTCTCCATGGACTTCTCCAGGGTCTGGGCCAGATCTCCCAGCTCGTTGTTGGCGCTGTATTCCAGATCCAGATCCAGGCGGCCCTGCTGGAGGGGCTGCACCTTCTCGGTGATTGTCAGCAGGGGTCTGACAATGTGTTTAAGTACGTACAGCACCAGGCTGATGAGGCAGATCATCGCCAGGGCCAGCCCGATAATGGAGGTGGCGTGCATGATGGCGATGGTGCGGTTGGTGCTGTCAATGCTCTCCTGGTTGAGAACGCCGCCCCGCTCGATCACCTTGTCCAGCAGCCCCACAAGGGTGGTCAGGTTCGTCTGAATGGTCTCCAGGTAGTAGTTCTGGGCCTGGGCGGTGCCCATGGCCAGCGCCTCGGTGGCGGAGGCGTGGAGGGCCTTGTGGAGGGGCTCCATCTGCCTCCGCAGCTCCAGAATCTCGGGGTCGGTGGTCCCCGCCTCCCCATAGAGCCACTGTCCCAGGACGCAGCCGGTGGGATCGGTGCTGCCGGTAAACTCCGTGCCGGCGTACAGGGCATTACTCAGGTTGGCGGACCACTTGTAGTGGGCCACCTCGGCCTTCTGAGCCCGCTCCAGCACCGCATTGGCCTCGTGGCTGGTCTTCAAGGCCCCCTCCATGCTCAGGATGTTCACCGTCATGACCACGCTGAACAGCAGCACCGAGACCAGGGCCGCAATCACCCGAATGCCAACCATCTTTTTGATACTGTTTCGCATAGCGCAATACCTTCTTCCTTCCGTCATTTCGCGGTTTAGACACACAACAGCGCCCCAGCCGGAGGCCGGCGCAAAGCATCTGCCTGCCGGCACAGCGCAGAGGCGGTCACTAATAGAAATATAATACCACACCCCCCGCCTCTATTTCAATACCTTTTTCCCAAGTTACTATTTTGCCCGCCCGGCAAAGCCCCTCCAATTTTTCCCTCCCGCAGCTTCACCCGCACTTCAAGCCCAAAGCCCCTCGGAGGAGTTTACGCCCTCCGGGCGCAAAAAATTTGAAATCCTGCCGTCTTTGCCCGACGCAGGCCCCGCCAACTGTGTTGGCGGGGCCTGCGTTAAAATTGTGCCGCTGGCACATTTTTTTCAAGGAAGCGCTGATTCAATGCGTCTGCGGCGCTCTGCGGATATTTTCGCCGGAATTTTGTTGTACTTTCTTGAAACAAACAAACTATTCCTGTGAAATTGCGCCGCATTCTGACGCAGAATCTCTCGCAAATCGCTCATGCCGATTGAATCAGCGGTTCCTTAACGCTGCGGTTCCGGAAACCGCGTTTTCGGAAGAACACCCTGCGGACCGCGTTCGGCCCGGACCTTTTTCCCCGGAAACGGCCTCGCCGCTTCCGGGGAAAAAGCGCATCTCCCGTCCTTCTCACTTGCAATCAGTCAAAACTGTCCCTGTATTTCTGCATCGTCTCCGAAAACAGCTGCCCGTTGGTGGGCGGGGTGTAGGTAATCGCGTTGGCGCCCGCCTGAACGGTGGCCAGGATACTCGCCTCTGTGGGTCCGCCGGTGGCGATAATGGGGAAGTTGGGGTGCCGCTCCCGAATCCAGGCCACCAGAGCCGGCGTGTCCCCGGCGGCGGAGATGTTGAGGATGTCCGCCCCCGCGGCAATCCGCTCGTCAATATCCTGCTGTCGGGAGACGATGGTGGCGATGACGGGGATGTCCACCCGCTCCTTCATCTCCGAGATGACGGCGGGGGGGATGGGGGCGTTGACCACCACGCCGAAGGCCCCCTGGTGCTCCGCCTCCGCCGCCAGACGCACGGACCGCTGACCGCTGGTAATGCCGCCGCCCACACCCACGAACACAGGTACGTCGGAGACCTGGATAATGGCCTGGGAGATGACGGGCTGGGGGGTGAAGGGGTACACGGCGATCACCGCGTCGGCGTTGACGTTCTTGATAATGGCCACATCGGTGGAGAACACCACCGACTTGATCCGCCGCCCAAAGATCAGGATGCCGCTGCACGTGTAGATGCTCTCGGGGATGTTCAGCAGATGGCTGCGCAGGGTGCCGCTGTAGGCGGGAATTTCTTTCTTCATAGCTGCTCCTTCTCATCGTCCCTGCCGGCACTGCACGCTGCGGGGGACCTGCCCGGTGACCTGGACCTCTTACCTGCATTGTAGCGAAAGCCGTCCGGGAAAGCAAGTCCTGCCCAAAAAAGTTTACAAAAGGAGGACAGATTTTTCATTAGCAGGGGCCTCTCGCCCTCCCTCCCTTTTTTTGCACGATCCCTCCCACCGCCGCGTACTCTGGCGGCTTCCTTGACGGCCCACGCAGCAGAAAGGCGCCTCGAAAGAGGCGCCTTTCTGCTGTGCTGTTCTCCGGTTTTACCCCTTACTCCGCGGCGAACTGGTCCTTGCCCACGCCGCACAGGGGGCAGACGAAGTCCTCGGGGAGGTCCTCCCACTTGGTGCCGGGGGCGATGCCGTTGTCGGGATCGCCGACGGCCTCGTCGTAGGTGTAGCCGCACACTTCACAGACATACTTCATAGCTTGTTCTCCTTTCTGATCCTCAATTTTCTCAAAGTCAACTGCGCCGTGCTTGCACAGAGGGCAGATGAAATCCGGGGGCAGCTCCTCCCCCTCGTAGACGTAGCCGCAGATCCGGCAGCGCCAGCCGCCCTGGGCGGGCCTGGCCTCCGGCTGGGGCTTGATGTGGGCGTGGTAGTAGGCGTAGGTGGCGGTGGCCTCCTCCGAGAGCACCATGGCGTCGGTGAGATCGGCCAAAAACAGGGTGTGGGTTCCCAGATCCACCGTATGGAACACCTGGCCGGACAGGCAGGCGTTGACGGGGCCGGTGAGATAGCTCAGGCCGTTGGCGCTGTAGGCCACCCCCGGATAGCCGGCGATCTTCTCCGCCTCCCGGCCGCTCTGGAAGCCGAAGTGCCGGAACAGGGCGAAGTCCGCCGCCTCCGTCAGCACCGACAGGTTGAAGCGGCCGGTGCGCAGCACCATGTCGTGGGTCAGATTCCGCTTGCTCACCGTGATGCTCAGGCGCAGGGGGGTGTCGGTGAGCTGTAGCGCGGTGTTGATAATGCAGCCGTTGTGCCTGTCTCCCTCCCGGGCGGTGAGAACGTAGAGGCCGTAGCCCAGCTTGAACAGCGCTTTTTCCTCCATGGGCAATCCTTCCTTTCTGTACAGCTCCAGTATACCCCGGAATATCACAGCTGTCTGTGATATTTGCAACATATTGATACTTTTTTCACGATTTTTTCCGGGGCCCGGGCGGCGATCAGCTCAGCTCCGCCTGGCCGGTGTACAGCTGATAGTATTTCCCCTTTTGCGAAATCAAGTCGTCGTGGTCCCCTCGCTCGATGACCTCCCCCTGCTCCAGCACCAGTATGGCCTTGGCGTTGCGGACGGTGGAGAGGCGGTGGGCGATGACGAAGACGGTGCGGCCGCGCATCAGCCGGTCCATGCCCTTCTCGATAAGCCGCTCGGTGCGGGTATCGATGGAGGAGGTGGCCTCATCCAGGATCAGCACCGGCGGGTCCGCCACGGCGGCCCGGGCGATGTTCAAAAGCTGCCGCTCCCCCTGGCTGAGACTGCCCCCGTCCCCGGTGAGGAGGGTGTCGTAGCCGTTTGGCAGGTGGCGGATGAAAGTGTCGGCGTTGGCCAGACGGGCGGCGGCGCGGACCTCCTCGTCGGTGGCGTCCGGCTTGCCGTAGCGGATGTTGTCGGCGACGGTGCCGGTGAAGAGGTGGGTGTCCTGGAGAACAATGCCCAGGGAGCGGCGGAGGCTGTCCTTCTCGATGTCCTGGATGTCGATGCCGTCGTAGGTGATGGTGCCGTCCTCGATCTCGTAGAAGCGGTTGATGAGGTTGGTGATGGTGGTCTTCCCCGCGCCGGTGGAGCCCACGAAGGCGATCTTCTGCCCCGGCTTGGCGTAGAGGGAGATG
>CANDEH010000112.1 GCA_947383645.1 uncultured Clostridia bacterium
ACTTTTCCCGCGTGGGAAAAGTACCTCGCCCCGGGGGGCGAAACTCCCCGTCTCCTGTCCCCCGCCGCGGGCCCGCGGCGACAAACAGAGTATCAAAAAAACCATCTCACTTCGGCAGACCCTTAGACCGCCCACCACGCATACATCCCATTCACAATCACATGCAGCAGCAGCGATCCCCACAGATTCCCCGACCGATCATATGCCCAGGCCAGCACCGCCGCCGGCGCCAGATACTGTATCAGCAGGATCACCCCGCTGAGTGAGAAGCACCCTCCTCCCAGAAACTGCCACACATGCAAAAATGCAAACAAAAAGCAGGATACCCCATAGGCCACAGGGGCGCCATGCCCCTTCAGCCCACCGAACACGTACCCCCGGAACAGGACCTCCTCAATAAACGGCGCGATCAGCACCAGGATCAGCACCGTCACCCGGGGCGCGTCATGGACCTGGGCGCTGATGGCGTAGTCGTTCAGATTCAAATGGTGCCCAAACAGGGCCCGGCTCATACGGAACAGCACCTCATTCAGACCGTAGAACAGCACCAGCCCCACGCCCACGGCGTACAGCGTCTCCACAAAATTGCCAAAGAAGTACCCGGTGCTCCGGCCGATGAATCCGTAGAAGATCACCAGCGTCACCGCGAAGAGCACATAGTAATAGAGCACATTCTCCGTGTGGGCGCTGATCGACGTTCCAAACAGGTGCTCCGCCGCCCGAAACAGTCCGGCGCGGATAAAGGGCAGCACCAGCAGATAGAGCAGCAGCAGGATTCCCCCGGCGATGATCTCAAAGTGGCTGAGTCCCACCCCTCTCACTTTCCTGGCGGCCATAGGCCCCTCCTTCCCGTCCCCGGGGCGTCAATCCCCTTTTCAGGACAGCTTTTGTTTCAGCTCGTACAGAAGTCCCAGGGCCTCGATGGGCGTCAGCGTATCCGGCTGGGCCCGGCGGAGGCGGTCTACAACCTCCGCCTCCCCCATGGCCGCAAGGGATACCTGTTCCTCCGCCGCCGCGGCCGGGGGCGCGGGACGATCCGCCCCGCTCTCCAGCTCCTCCAGCACCGCTCTGGCCCGCTTTACCACACTCTCCGGCAGGCCGGCCAGCTTGGCCACCTCAATGCCGTAGCTCCGATCCGCCCCGCCGGGGAGGATCTTCCGGAGAAATATGATGTCCTCCCCCCGGGCCTTTACGGCGATGCTGTAGTTTTTGACCCCTGTGAGGCTCTGCTCCAGCTCCGTCAGCTCGTGGTAGTGGGTGGCGAAGAGGGTCTTGGCCCTCAGCTTCTCCGCGCAGAACTCCAGCACCGCCCGGGCGATGGACATGCCGTCGAATGTACTGGTGCCCCGGCCGATCTCATCCAGAATGAGGAGGCTTTTGGCTGTGGCGCAGCGGAGAATATCGCTGACCTCGTTCATCTCCACCATGAAGGTGCTCTGTCCCGAGCTGAGGTCGTCGCTGGCGCCGATGCGGGTGAAGATCCGGTCCACCACGCCGATACGGGCGGACCTGGCCGGGACAAAGGACCCGATCTGGGCCATCAGAGTGATAAGGGCCACCTGGCGCATATAGGTGGACTTCCCGGCCATGTTGGGGCCGGTAATAATGGCGGTCCGGTCCTCCCGCTCCCCCATAAAGGTGTCGTTAGGAACGAAGAGGCCGGTTTTCAGCATCTGCTCCACCACCGGGTGGCGGCCGTCGCGGATCTCGATGACACCGCTCTCGTCCACCGCCGGACGGCAGTAGCCGTTCTTCACCGCCGCCGCGGCCAGGGAGCACAGGGCGTCGGTCTCCGCCACGGCGGCAGCGCTGCGCTGAATGCGCCCGGTATCCTGGGAGATCCGATCCCGCAGCTGGCAGAAGAGCTGGTACTCCAGCGCAGTCAGCCGGTCCTTGGCGGTGAGAATCTTGTGCTCCAGGTCCTTCAATTCCGCCGTAATGTACCGCTCGGCGTTGGCTACGGTCTGCTTGCGCACATAGTCCGCCGGTACCTGGCCCTTGTAGGCGTTGCTCACCTCGATGTAGTAGCCGAAGACTTTGTTGAACTTTACCTTCAGATTGCGGATGCCCGTCCGCTCCCGCTCCCGGCTCTCCAGCTCCAGCGCAAAGTCGGCGCCGCTGGTGTGGGCCCTCCGGAGCTCGTCCACCTCCTGGGAGTACCCCTCCGCAATAAAGCCCCCCTCCCGCACGGAGAAGGGCGGGTCGGCCACAATGGCCCGGTTCAGCAGTCCGGCGATGTCCTCCAGGGTGTCCAGCTGTCCGGCCAGCTCCCCCAGCCGCCCGGCCGGGAAGGCGGAGAGGAGGCGCTTCACCTCCGGCAGCTTCTCCGCCGCGGCGCGGAGGGCGGCCAGATCCCGGCCCCCGCCGCTGCCGTAGACGATGCGGCCGATGAGCCGCTCCATATCGGGGATGCCGCCCAGAGCCAGGATCAGCTCCTCCCGGTTCACCGTGTCCTGCACCAGGGCCTCCACCGCGGCGCTGCGCCGGGAGATGGCGGCCACGCTCAAGAGAGGACGCTCCAGCCAGGAGCGGAGGAGACGGGCCCCCATGGCGGTTCTGGTCTTGTCCAGCACCCACAGCAGGCTCCCCCGCTTCTCCTTTCCCCGCAGCGTCTCCGTCAGCTCCAGGTTTCGCCGGGCGGTGAGGTCCAGCTCCATAAACCGGCCCTGCCGGTAGTACTCCAGGTTGTTGATGTGGCTCAAATCCGTCTTTTGGGTCTCATGGAGGTACTGCAAAAGCCCCCCCAGGGCCAGCAGGGCGGCGGGGTTGTTTTTCGGCAGCCGGTCCAGTCCCTCCTGGCCGAACTGGGTCCGCACCAGCTTCTCGGCGGTTTCGGGGCGGAAGTACCGCGGTCCCGCCTGTCCCGCCATGCAGTGAAACCGGTCCCGGAGCAGCGCGGTGAGCTCCGCTGTGGCAGCCCCGTCGCTGAGCACCGCCTCCGCCGGGGCAAAGCGCCCCAGCTCGTTTATGATATGCGCCATCCGGTCCTTCCCCTCGAAGGAGGTGGCGTGGGTCTTGCCGGTGGTGATGTCACAGAAGCAGACCCCGGCGCACCGGCTGTCATGGTAGACGGCGCAGATGAAGTTGCTCCGCCCGTCCTCCAGAGAGGCCTCGTCGGTGACGGTGCCGGGGGTCACCACCCGGATAATGTCCCGCTTCACCAGCCCCTTGGCCGTCGCCGGGTCCTCGGTCTGCTCACAGATGGCGATCTTGTACCCCTTGGCAATCAGCCGGGCGATGTAGGAGTCGCTGGAGTGGTAGGGCACGCCGCACATGGGCGTCCGCTCCGCCTCCGGCTTTCCCCGGTCCCTGGTGGTCAGCGTCAGATTCAGCTCCTGGGACACCTTGAGGGCGTCCTCGTTGAACATCTCATAGAAGTCCCCCAGCCGGAAGAAGAGAATGGAATCCGGATGCTGCTTCTTAATCTCCAGATACTGGCGCATCATGGGGGTAATCTCTGGCGGCATAGGCACCTCCTTTGTCGAATTAGGAGTTAGGAATTAGGAGTTAGGAGTTGTGGTGTCGCCTTCGGCGACGGGATTTATAATATTTATTTCAAGAAATCGCAATAAAGCTGTGGCGGAAAAAATCCGCGAAGCACCGCAGACATATAGAATCAGTGCCTCCGCAAATTTTCGGGGCGGGAATGGGGGACATTCTGTTGAAGGAACAAAGACTCTGCTTCCAAAAGCACAATTCAAATTGTCCGGCGCAGCCGGACACCTTAATTTCTAATTCCTAATTCCTCATTCCTAATTAACCCGAACAGCGCCCAGGTGTTGCTTCCCGCGATCTCGACCTCGGCATACTGCCCAATCAGCTCCCTGGAACCTGACAGGTGTACCAGTCTTCCGCCGGCGGTGCGGGCGGAGAGGGGCCAGTCCTTGTCACCGGTCTCGCCGTCCACCAGGACCCGGAGACGCTGGCCCACGTAGCCCCGGTGGATCTCTGCGGAGATCCGGTTCTGGGCCTCTAAGAGCCGGTCAAACCAGACCTGCTTCTCCTGGCGGGTGGCCGGGTCCGGGAGCCTCGCCGCCGGGGTGCCGGGGCGGGGGGAGTAGATAAAGGTGAAGAGGGCGTCGTAGCGCACCTCCTCAATCAGAGAGACGGTCTCCATGGCCTCCGCCTCGGTCTCGCCGGGGAAGCCGATGATGATGTCGCTGGTGAGGACCAGATCCGGCATGGCCGAGCGGGCGGCCCGGACCTTCTCCAGGTAGCTCTCCCGGGTGTAGCCCCGGTTCATGGCCTTCAGCACCCGGCTGCACCCGGACTGAACGGGCAGGTGGAGCTGGCGGGCCACATGGGAGCACCGGGCCATGGTTTGAAAGAGCTTGTCCCCGGCGTCCTTGGGGTGGCTGGTCATAAAGCGTATTAGGTAGTCCCCGGGGATTTTGTCGATCTCCGTCAGGAGATCGGCGAAGTCCGCGGGGGTGTCCAGATCCTTGCCGTAGGAGTTCACATTCTGGCCCAGGAGGGTGATCTCCCGCACCCCCGCCTCCGCCAGCTCCCGGACCTCCCGGAGGATGTCCGCCACCTCCCGGCTCCGCTCCCGGCCCCGGACGTAGGGGACGATACAGTAGGAGCAGAAGTTGTTGCAGCCGTACATGATGGAGACCCAGGCCTTCGTTCCGCTCTCCCGCAGCACAGGGAGGCCCTCGGCGATGGTGCCGTGCTCGTTTTCAATGGAGAACACCCGGCCATGATGCTCCACCACCTCCAAGAGCAGCTCGGGGAAACGCCAGAGGGCCTGGGGCCCGAAGATCAGGTCCACGTGGCGGTAGCTCCGGCGGACCTTCTCCGCGGCGGTCTCCTGCTGGGCCATGCAGCCGCAGAGGCAGATGATCTGACGGGGATTGGCCTCCTTCGTGTGGGTCAGCCGGCCCAGGAGGCCGTAGACCCGCTTCTCCGCGTTCTCGCGGATGGCGCAGGTGTTGATGACGATGATGTCCGCCTGGGCGGGGCTGTCGGTAAAGGCGCAGCCCATCTCCCGGAGCATCCCCCGGATCTTCTCGCTGTCGGAGACGTTCTGCTGGCACCCGTAGGTCTCCACCAGGGCCAGAGGGGGCGTGTGTTCCCGGGCCAGGAGGCCGCGGAGCTGTGCGCAGGTGTTGTGCTGCCGGTCAATGGCAGAGGGGGGGAGGAGGATAGCAGTTCTGTCCAAGGTTGTGGTTCTCCTGTGTGTTTTTTGAAAGATAACAGCACAAAAGCCGGCGCTTTTGTGCTGTTGTGGTCCAATGATTCTCCCCGTCGCACCTGTTTGGGGGAAAAGGGGAGAAAATCAGCGAGTAATAGCCGCTACAGAACAATTATAGCACACAGAAGGAGCGGTGACAAGCACTTTTTCCGGGGAAAGAGAGCTGTTTGGCGGCGCACTTGCCGGCTGCGTCGGCGACTAACACATGCTATACTGCCCAATGAACTGCCTCGATCCGTCCCTTAATTGGGAGGAGGTGCGGATCATGGCGGAGCTGCTGATCGGCTGCTCAGGCAGTGCTATTGCAACATGTCGGGTACAGTTTATACCGGCATCAAAATTTATAGCAATCCATTGCTTATTTTTCAGCTCCCTTGGAGTGCGCCGTCTTCCTGGAAATCCCCTTCTCTCCCCTCTTTACAGTGGTGTGCGCCTGTGATACACTAAACCCACCGGTTCCATATCTATATGACAAGGAGAAATACCTATGGATTACGCGAAAGAGTCCCTCCGCCTCCACGAGGAGTGGAAGGGCAAAATTGAAGTCATCGCCACCGTGCCTGTAAAGACCAAGGAGGACCTCTCCCTGGCCTATACCCCCGGCGTGGCCCAGCCCTGCCTGGAGATCCAGAAGGACATCGACAAGAGCTACACCCTCACCCGGCGGCACAACCTCTGTGCCGTCATCACCGACGGCAGCGCCGTACTGGGTCTGGGAGACATCGGTCCCGAGGCCGGGATGCCCGTGATGGAGGGCAAGTGCGTCCTCTTCAAGGCCTTCGGCGGCGTGGACGCCTTCCCCCTCTGCGTGAAGACCCAGGATGTGGACGAGTTTGTAAACACGGTCTACAACATCTCCGGATCCTTCGGCGGCGTCAACCTGGAGGATATCGCCGCCCCCCGGTGCTTTGAGATCGAGCGGAAGCTGAAGGAGAGGTGCGACATCCCCATCTTCCACGACGACCAGCACGGCACCGCCATCATCACCCTGGCCGGTCTTACCAACGCCCTGAAGGTGGTAAATAAGCGCAAGGAGGACGTGAAGATCGTCACCTCCGGCGCCGGCGCCGCCGCCATCTCCATCACCCGTCTGCTCCTCTCCGCCGGTTTTAAGGACATCACCATGTGCGACCGCAGGGGCGCCATCTACGCCGGCCGGGAGGGTCTGAACTGGATCAAGGAGGAGATGGCCCAGCTCACCAATCTGGATAAGAAAGCCGGCACCCTGGCGGAGATGCTGGCGGGGGCCGACGTGTTTATCGGCGTCAGCGCCCCGGGGATGGTCACCACGGAGATGGTGAAGACCATGAACCGCGACGCCATTATCTTCGCCTGCGCCAATCCCACCCCGGAGATTTTCCCCGACGAGGCCAAGGCCGGCGGCGCGAAGGTTGTCTCCACCGGCCGCAGCGACTTCCCCAACCAGATCAACAACGTTCTGGCCTTCCCCGGCGTGTTCCGGGGCGCCTTTGATGTGCGGGCCAGCGACATCAACGAGGAGATGAAGATGGCCGCCGCCCGGGCGCTGGCGGAGCTGATTCCCGCCGGGGAGCTGAATGAGGAGTATATTATTCCCAAGGCGTTTGATCCCCGGGTGGGACCGGCGGTGGCGGCGGCTGTCGCCGAGGCCGCCCGGCGGAGCGGCGTGGCGCGGGGTTGATTGGTATACAGCAGGTTTTTTTGTACCTCGTCCTGGGGGTTTCGCCCCCCGGGGCGAGTTACTTTTCCCACGCGGGAAAAGTAACCAAA
>CANDEH010000113.1 GCA_947383645.1 uncultured Clostridia bacterium
CGCTTTTGGTTACTTTTCCCGCGTGGGAAAAGTAACTCGCCCCGGGGGGCGAAACTCCCCTCCCCCCGTCCCCGCCGCGGGCCGCGGCGGATTCCCCTCCTGCCGCCGGGCCTGGCGAGAAGGGGGCGCTTATCCTGTGGAGTTGTAACTTGCCCTGTGCTTTGGAGGGACAAACCGCCTTTGTCCCTGTCGGGGTTGTCAGGGAAATACCAGAGTGGCGACAAAGCCGCTGTCCCCGCAGTATAAGATGTCTCCGCCGATTACCACATCTCCGCATAAGTACAGGTCCGCCTGTACGTCGTCGGGATAACCGGGGTAGTTCAAAACCCGGTAGCTGTAGCGTTTGACCTGCATCCCCGCATAGGGCTCCAGGTCAAATCCCTGCTCCTTTTGCAGCGCGTTGTACTCCTCGTAGGACGCGTTCAGCGGCTGGGGCAGCACGAACTCCAGCGTCTCTATGGGGGACGTCTCGATCTCCCAGCCCAGGGAGTGGAGATACGCCGCCCGGGCCTCCTCGGTGGCGGCGGTGATTAGCTCCTCGCCGGGGGCGTTCCTGTCCCTCCGCGAGGTGGCCAGCAGAATGAGCAGGATCAGTACGGCGCCGCAGACCACCACGGCGGCTATGGCCTTCCTGGGACTGAACTTCGCGGATACGATAAACATAATTACCTCCCATACACAGCCCTGATGGCCGAATCAAGAGGAATCGGGCGGGGTTTCTGCCCCGCGTCGGCGGGCGCAGAGGTACGGCGGGGGATTTCACACATCGGGAACCTTGTCAGGATTCCCTGCACACAGTCCACCTCGCCGCCGGCAGCCCTCTGCCGGCTTTTTGACAGCCTGTTTTTCCCTCTCTGCCATAATTCTTATTCCAAACCGGGGACAAATATGATAGAATAGCCGCAAGACGACGGTTCTGTTTTGACGGGGGAGCTTCTCACCCGGGGGACAGATGGAAAATTGACGGATTCAGATCTTCCGGCCGCGCTTTTCTGGCAAAACGGCGCGGCGGATTGACGGGGAAAGGCGGCGCGCGATGGCGAAGGAGCGGCTGGACAAGGTGATTGCCTCCATGGGGCGCTGGTCGAGGCGGGAGGTGAAGGCCCTCATCCGGGAGGGGCTGGTAACAGTTGACGGGCGGACTGCCGCCTCGCCGGAGGAGAAGGCGGATCCAGAGACGGCGGAGATCACTGTGGCCGGGGAGTCTCTTCAATACCGGCGCTTTACCTGGCTGATGCTCCACAAGCCCGCCGGTCTTCTCTCCGCCACTGCGGATTCCAGGCAGAGAACCGTCCTGGACCTGCTGCCGCCGGATCTCCGCCGCCGGGGGCTCTTTCCTGTGGGACGGCTGGACAGGGACACCGAGGGCCTCCTGCTGCTGACCAACGACGGCGCTCTGGCCCACTGCCTCCTTGCCCCGAAAAACCATGTGGATAAGGTCTATCAGGCGAGGCTTGACGCCCCCCTCACCCCGGAGGACGCGGCGGCCTTCGCGGCGGGAATTACCCTGGCAGATGGACGGCGGTGCCTGCCGGCAGAGCTCCGGGTGGGGGCGGATCCCAGGGAGGGATTCGTCACTTTGCACGAGGGTAAATTTCACCAAGTCAAACGGATGTTTCTCAGTCGGGGTAAGACAGTTTTGTATTTAAAGCGGCTGAGCATGGGGGGACTGACCCTGGACGGAGATTTGGGAAAGGGTGAATATCGGTACTTATCGGAGGGAGAAGTTGCCCGGCTCCGCGAAAAGACTGGTATTTGTGAATGAAATAACAGAATAGCCAAAACAGTACCTGAATTTTTGTGGAAAAAAGAAAAAACTGCTTGCATTATGGCGAGGCAGACAGTATAATGGGAGTGGACTTGACAGATTGCACAAACTTTATGGATATATGCGGCGAGTTGATGGGAGGACTTGAGTATGTCGGGCAGAATCTTTCAAAACGCGGTGCTGCAAATCAAGGAGATCACCGACCGGGTGGTGGGCGTGATCGACGGCGAGGGCACCGTGATTTCATGTAGCGACCTGGGGCTGATCGGCAACAAGTGGCCGGAGTATGTGGAGATCATCGGCCGCGCCGAGGGCCGCTGCGTCACCTATATGGGAAAGACCTTCAAGGCCCTGGGCGGCTGGGGCAACCAGTTCGACTACGCCGCCTTCGTCATGGCGGACGACGAGGTGAGTCAGGCGGTGTGCGCCGTGGCCTCGGTGTCCTTTAACAGCGCCAAGACCTACTACGAGGAGAAGCACGACCGGGGTTCCTTCATCAAAAATATCATCTCCGACAACATCATGCTGGGGGACATCTACCTCAGGGCCAAGGAGCTCCATGTGAACCCGGAGGTGTCCCGGGGCGTCTTTGTCATCCGCCACATCGACCAGGCGGAGGCCATCCACATAGATGTGGTCCAGAGCCTGTTCCCCGACCGGCAGACGGACTTTGTCCTCAGCGTGGGGGACGCCGACGTGGCCTTAATCCACCAGATGAACGAGACCAGCGCCGAGAAGGAGCTGCAGCGGGTGGCCGTCATGGTGGAGGAGGCCCTTAGAGTCAGCGGCGAGAGCCGCGTGGTGGTGGGTATCGGCACCGTGGCCACCCACCTGCGGGACCTGGCCAAGAGCTATAAGGAGGCCCAGATCGCCATTGAGGTGGGCAAGGTCTTCGACACGGAGAAGTATATCATCAACTACGAGAACCTGGGCATCGGGCGCCTTATTTACCAGCTGCCCACCACCATGTGCGAGATGTTTTTGATGGAGGTCTTTAAGAAGAACCCCATCGACGCGCTGGACCAGGAGACGCTGTTCACCATCCACAAGTTCTTTGAGAACAACCTGAACGTGTCCGAGACCGCCCGGAAGCTCTTCGTCCACCGGAACACCCTGGTCTACCGGCTGGAGAAGATCAAGAAGCTCACGGGCCTAGACCTCAGGGAGTTCGACGACGCCATCACCTTTAAGGTGGCTCTGATGGTCAAGAAGTACCTCACCAGCCGGGGGATTGAGGCGTAGCAGAGGAACAAAATATAGAACTGCGGCGCGCCTCCGGGAGGTCTGTTTCCCGGGGGCGTGCTTTTGCACCGCCGCCGGGGGCTTTATGAATTTATTGTGACCCGCGCCATTTCCCCTTGACGGGGGGAGGCCCTTTCGGTTACAATAAAGAGTGCGGCGCGCAGGGGACCCTGCGCCCTTGGCTCAAGAGAAAGGAAGAATTTGCGTCTTATGAAGAAAAACTATCGCATGGTGTCTGTGGAAAACCGGGAGGTTTTCTGACCAGCAGGCACAAAACCTCCCGAAAGACTGACGAAACCAAGGAAGACAGGACTTTTTGGAGGAAAACCATTGAACAGAGAACACAAGCGCATCCGCTATGAAAAAGGGTACTACCGGACCAACCCCTGTGAGGAGAGCTTTACCTGCCGCCTCTGTGGTCGGCTGGTGGTTCCCGCCGGGGCGGGGAGCGATCACAGGAACCACTGCCCCAACTGCCTCTGTAGCGTCCACGTGGATGAGGAGCCGGGGGACCGCGCCGCGGACTGCGGCGGTCTGATGGACCCCATCGGCGTCTGGGTCCGCCGGGACGGCGAGTGGGCGGTGATCCACCGCTGCCGGCGCTGCGGGAAGCTCAGCTCCAACCGCAGCGCCGCCGACGACAACCCCATGAAGCTGCTGTCCATCGCCCTGCGGCCCCTGGCCCAGCCCCCCTTCCCCCTGGAGCGGGTCCGGGAGCTGACGGCGATGATGGGCGGCCAGGGGGAGCTGCCGTAACGGCGGGTGTTCGACAGTTGTGAGTACAGGTTCCAACATAGAGAACGGCGGGGCCGGGATGGAGAGAGTATGATTCGTCTGACGGAAGTATATAAGGAGTACCCCAACGGGACCAAGGCCCTCAACGGCCTTGATATGGAGATCAAGGACGGGGAGTTTGTCTTTATGGTGGGCCCCTCCGGTTCCGGCAAGTCCACGGTAATCAAGCTGCTCACCGGGGAGGTCAGCGCCACCGGCGGGCGGGTGGTGGTCAACGGCTTCAACCTCAACAACATCGCCGAGTGGCAGATCCCCCACCTGCGCCGGACCCTGGGCGTCATCTTCCAGGATTTCCGCCTCATCGACAAGAAGTCGGTGTACGACAACATGGTCTTTGCCATGCGGGTGGTGGGGGCCTCCCAGCGGGAGATCAAGAAGCGCATCCCCTACGTGCTGCGCCTGGTGGGTCTGGAGGGGAAGTCCAGCCGCCTGCCGGACGAGCTCTCCGGCGGGGAGCAGCAGCGGGTGGCCATCGCCCGGGCCCTGGTGAACAACCCGGACACCATCATCGCAGACGAGCCCACCGGAAACCTGGACCCCAAGAAGTCGCTGGAGATCATGACCCTCCTCAAGCGGATCAACGAGCTGGGCACCACCGTGCTGGTGGTGACCCACGAGCGGGATCTGGTGAACCGCTTCGACGAGCGGGTGGTCATGCTGGAGAAGGGCCGCGTCATCAGCGACGGTGTGGGGAAGTATGGAGCAAAGAAGAGCAATGAGTAGACGAACGCCAAAGCAGAGCCACGATATTACATATTTTGTCGCCGAGGGCTTCTCCAACATGTTCACCCACGGCTTCATGTCCTTTGCCGCCATCGGCATCACCATCGCCTGCCTCCTCATCATGGGCACCTTCTCCCTGGTGGCGGTGACGGCCAACGCCACCTTGGCCAAGCTGGAGCAGGACAACGAGGTCCTGGCCTTCGTGGAGGACGGCCTCACCGAGGCCCAGGCCCGGGCCCTGGGGCACAAGATCCTGGCCATCGACAACGTCGCGGAGATCCGCTTCATCACCCAGGAGACGGCCCTGGAGAACTACGCCGACCAGTTTCCTGAGGACCAAGACCTCTTTGACACCCTGGAGCCCTCCATCCTCCGCCACCGCTTCGCCGTGTCCTTCAAGGACATCTCCCTGACCCGGGAGACGGCGGAGGCCATCCGGAATATCGAGGGCATCGGCCGGGTGAACGCCTACGAGGAGATCTCCTCCGGCTTCATCACCATCCGCAACATCGCCGCCATCGTCAGCATCGCCCTGGTGTCCGTGCTGTTTTTAGTGTCGGTGTTCATCATCGCCAACACCATCAAGCTCACCGCCTTTGACCGGCGGGAGGAGATCGCCATCATGAAGATGGTGGGGGCCACCGACGGCTTTGTCCGCTGGCCCTTCGTCTACGAGGGGCTGCTGACGGGGCTTTTAAGCTCGGTGATCGCCTTCTTCATGCAGTGGGGGCTCTACGCCGGCATCACCAGGGGCGTGGCCGGCAGCGACATGTTCTCCCTGATTACCATCGTCCCCTTCATGGACATCTGGCATATTGTGGCCCTTGTGTTTTTAGCGGCGGGAATGCTCATCGGCGTGGGCGGCAGCCTCTCCGCTATCCGCCAGTTCCTGAAGGTGTAGGGATGATCTGAGATACCGGTCCGAAGAGACAGAAAGGAAGCGGACATGCCAGCAAAGCGAAACGTGAAAAAGACCGTAAAGCGACTCCTGCGCGGCGCCCTCATGGCGCTGCTGATGGTCTCCCTGCTCCAGTTCGACCTGATGGTCCCACCGGCCCAGGCGGTGACCCAGGCGGAGATCGACCAGCTGAAAAACAACGCCGGGGCGCTCTCCGGCGAGAAGAAGGACCTCCAGACCCAGATCGACGCGCTGAAAAACGACAAGGACGACGCCATCGAGAAAAAGACCCTCCTGGACCGGCAGAGCGAGGTGATCCGCAAGGAGATCACCAACGTAGAGGCCCAGATCGCCGCCTACGAGGAGCTCATCGCCCAGACCAAGCGGGAGCTGGCGGAGACCGAGGAGCGGGAGGAGGAGCAGTACGCCCTCTTCTGCAAGCGGGTCCGGGCCATGGAGGAGAACGGCACCGTGTCCTACTGGTCGGTGCTCTTCAACGCCACGGACTTCTCCGACCTCCTCAGCCGCCTGGACTTCGTCAGCGAGATCATGGAGTACGACCAGGGGGTCATCGACACCCTGAAGCAGCTCCGCGCCGCCATCGACACCAAGAAGGCGGACCTGGAGGGGCAGCTGGCCGACCAGGAGGCCGCCCGGGACGATCTGAAGGCCAAGAAGGCGGAGCTGGACAGGCAGGTGGCCGAGGCCGCCGCCTTAGTGGCGGAGATCCAAAAGAACGAGGAGGCCGCCAAGGCCCTCCTGGCCGCCAAGGAGGCCGAGGAGCGGCGAATCCAGCAGAAGATCAAGGACATGGAGGCGGAGCTGGCCGCGTCCCTGGCCCCCGCCAGCGTGGGGGGCTACATCTGGCCCCAGAACGTGAGCAAGCGGATCACCTCCCCCATGGGCAGCCGGAACACCGGCATCCCCGGGGCCTCCACCAACCACAAGGGCGTGGACATCGGCGGCGTGGGCTACACCACCAGCGTCCTGGCCACCAAGGCCGGCGTGGTGATTATCTCTGAGCGGAGCAGCTCCTACGGGGAGTATGTGGTTATCAGCCACGGCGCGGGGAACTCCACCACCTACGCCCACATGTCCCAGCGGAAGGTGAAGGTGGGGCAGACGGTGAAGCAGGGGCAGGTGATTGGGATCACCGGTTCCACTGGTATTTCCAGCGGGCCCCATCTGCACTATGAGATTGTGGAGAACAATGTGCGGGTGGATCCGTTGAAGTATTTGCCTGGGTATATTAAGGCATGGTGAGAATTTGGGGGCACTGGGCGCGGCAGCGCCCGGTGCTCTCTTTTGTTTTGCGTCCGGTGGTTTTTTGTGTTGGCCCGGTGCCGCGAAGGCCGCGGGCCCGCGGCGGGGGGGACGGGGAGTTTCGCCCCCCGGGGCGAGGTACTTTTCCCGCGCGGGAAAAGTACC
>CANDEH010000114.1 GCA_947383645.1 uncultured Clostridia bacterium
GGGGCCAGCGCTCCAGGGCCTCCGCCAGAACGGTGTGGTTGGTGTAGGCCACGGAGTGGACCGTGATCTCCCACGCCTCGTCCCAGCTCAGCCCCGCGTCGTCGATGAGAATGCGCATGAGCTCCGGGATCACCAGGGCGGGGTGGGTGTCGTTGATCTGGATGACGTTCTTCTCGTGGAAGTTCTTCAGGGTGCCGAAGGCCTGGATGTGCTTGCGGACGATGGACTGCACCGTGGCGGAGACGAAGAAATACTGCTGCTTCAGGCGCAGGCTCTTGCCCTCGTAGTGGTTGTCCTCGGGGTAGAGCACCTTGGCGATGACCTCCGCCATGGCGGACTCCTCGCCGGCCTGGAGGTAGCTGCCCTTGCGGAAGAGGTCCATGTCGATGGGCTTGGGGCTCTTGGCGTCCCACAGGCGGAGGATGTTGGTGTGGTCGGTGTCGTAGCCGGAGATCTCCATGTCGCAGGGCACGGCCAGGACGCGGGTGTAGCCCTCGTTCACCACGTGGAGGCGGTTGTCGTCCCAGAACTCACGGAGGGTGCCGCCGAAGTGGACCTCCTCGGCCTCCTCGGGACGGGGCACCAGCCAGGCGTCGCCCACGCCCTTCCAGTCGTCGGGGAGCTCCACCTGCTGGCCGTTCACGATCTTCTGCTTGAAGATGCCCAGTTCGTAGCAGATGGAGTATCCGGTGGCGGGGATCTCCAGGGTGGTGAGTGAGTCCAGATAGCAGGCGGCCAGACGCCCCAGCCCGCCGTTGCCCAGGCCCGCGTCGGGCTCGGCGTCAAAGACGTCGGCGGCCTTGAAGCCCAGGTCCTCCACCGCGCCCTTCAGGGCGGGCAGGACGTTCAGGTTGTAGGCGTTCTTGATGAGGCTGCGGCCCATCAGAAACTCCAGGGACATGTAGTGGACCTGGCGCTTCCGGCCCCGGCGGATGGCCTTCCGGGTGTCCATGGCGTGTCCGGCCATCACGTCCCGCAGCACCATGGCGCAGGCCTTCATCATGTTGTTCTCCGTGGCCTCCTCCACCGTGCAGCCGAAATTCAGACGCAGTTTGTCAACGATGGCTTTCCGCATTTCCTCTCGGGTGATAGTCTCCATATCGCATACCCTCTTCCTAATAATGTTTTTTCTGCCAGCCTCCGGTGCGGCCTGTCTTATTCAGTCCAAACACGGAGCGGAGACAGGGGGTATTGTGGGAAGGCAATACCCCCTGTCTCTAAGAGCCTGCTTCATATCTCGAAGGATGCCGGCCGGCGAGGGATTTTCCCGTCAGGCAAGGCGGGATTTCGCAGGAATAATTGTGTTGATTTCAAGAAATCACAACGAAACATGGCGGCTTGAGAGATGTTAAACAGGCTCTAAAGTGTTGTCGAACCCCTTTAGGGGGATGGCATTCAGGAGCAGATCATCTCGTAGATACGAATATACTCCTCCGCGCTCTTGTCCCAGCTGAAGTCGGTGGTCATGCCGGTGTGCTGGAGCTTCTTGAAGGCGTCCCGGTTGTTGTGGTAGAGGTCCACCGCCTGCCGGATCACATAGGCCATGTCGCCGGCGTTGTAGTTGGCGAAGGTGAAGCCGTTGCCCGCGCCGCACCACGCCTCGTAGGGAAATACCGTGTCCTTCAGCCCGCCGGTCTCCCGGACGATGGGCACTGTGCCGTAGCGCATGGCGATCATCTGGGCCAGACCGCAGGGCTCGCTCTTGGAGGGCATCAGCAGCAGGTCGGCCCCGGCGTAGATGGCCATGGCCAGCTCCTCGTTGTACCCGCGGTAGAGGGCCATGCGGCCGGGCAGGTACTGGAGCTTGCTCTCAAAGAACTGCTCGTAGCAGTACTCCCCGGAGCCCAGGACCACGAACTGGCAGTTGAGGCCCATCATCTCGTCGAAGCTCTTGGTGAGGAGATCCAGACCCTTGTGGCTCACCAGACGGCTGACAATGGCGATAATGGGCACGTCGGGGGCCGCCTCCAGGTTCAGCCGCTTTTGCAGCGCCTCCTTGCAGCGGGCCTTGCCGGCCATGCGCTTGACGCTGTAGTGGTCGCTGATCTGGGGGTCCTTGGCCGGGTCGTAGCGCGCCATGTCGATGCCGTTGAGCACCCCATGGAGCTTGCCGGCGTTGAGGTTCATCACGCCGTCCATGCCGTGGGCGTAGAAGGGGTCTCGGAGCTCCTGGGCGTAGGTGGGGCTGACGGCGGTGATGGCGTCGCAGGTCATCAGCGCACCCTTCACCAGGTTCACGTCCCCGGAGTAGGCGATGGTCCCGTCGGCAAACCAGCCGGGAGCCAGGCCGAAGAGGTCCTCCAGCGTCTCCTTGCCGTAGCGGCCCTGGTACTCGATGTTGTGGACGGTGAACACCGTCTTGATGCCCCGGATCTCCGGCCAGCGGGCGTACTCGTCCTTCAGGTACACCGGCACCAAGGCGGTCTGCCAGTCGTTGCAGTGGATGATCTCCGGCAGGGGGCCCATGCAGTTGAGCAGCGCTACCACCGCCCGGGAGAAGAAGCCAAAGCGCTCCCCGTCATCGTAGTGGCCGTAGAGGCCCTCACGCTTGAAGTAGTACTCGTTGTCCACGAAGAACCAGGTGACACCCTCGTACTCCAGACGGAACAGACCGGCATAAATTCGCCGCCAGCCCAGGGGGACGTCAATGTGGCAGATGAACTCCATCTGGTCCTTCCACTTCTCCGCCACCTTCTGGTAGAGGGGCAGGATCGCGGACACCTCGTTGCCGGCCTTGGCCAGCGCCTGGGGCAGGCTGCCGGCCACGTCGGCAAGACCTCCGGTCTTGCAAAAGGGTACTGCTTCAGATGTTGCAAACAGGATTTTCATCGCTTTTGCCTCCTTCCATTGCGGAAACCTTCCGCGGGCGGGGGCAGGGAGCGCCCCCAATTCTGACCCTAATATCATACTGTCTCGCCGGAGAAATCGCAATGCCCAACTTGGACAGAGTTCCTTTTAATCTTAACGCCTTCTTTAGGCAAATCCAAAAAACACCCCCGCACACGCCGCAGGCGTAGTGCCCGACTCGCCCCCGGCAGGGTTTGCGCCCGCAGGCGCAAATAAATTGAAATCATTTTTCCCGGAAACCGCGTTTTCGGGAAAAATACTTCTCACGGAGCGAGCGTCGAACCTATGTACCTCCCCTGTGGGGAGGTACATAGGCGAGGCGCAGAGCGAAGCGCAGCCCCTCTCGATTGAAAGCCCAGCGAAGCGGGTTTCAATCGAGGCGCGTAAGCGCCTAAATTTCCGCGTTCTTCGCAATGGCCAGCGGGTAGTTGGCGCTGCCCACCAGGGTGCAGCCGTCGGTGATCTTTACGTTCTTGTCCGCGATCACCTGGCTCAGGGAGGCCCCACGGCCCACGCTGACGTTCTGCATCAGGATGCAGTTCTTCACCACGGCGCCCTTGGCCACGCTGACGCCCCGGAAGAGGATGGAGTTCTCCACCTTCCCCTCCACGGTGCAGCCGTCGGCCACCAGGGAGTTGACGCAGGCCCCGTCGGGGTCTAAGTAGGTGGAGGAGACGTTCATCTCCTTGGTGAACACCGGGCGCTCCTTGGGGAACAGCTCCCGGCGGATGGCGGGATCGAAGAGCTCCATGCTCCTATCGTAGTACCCGGACAGGGTGCGGATCTGGGCGGCGTACCCGTCCCAGACGAAGCCCTTGATCTTCAGCTCGCCGGCCATGCCGTGGAGCACCGCGTCACGGAAGCTGTACCGGTCCTGACGGCGGCACTCCTCCACCACCCGCAGCAGCAGGTCCTTGGAGAGGATGAAGATATCCAGGGAGCGGAAGCCCTCGGCCTCTTTGATGTCGTAGAGGGTCTCGGTGACGTTGCCCTCCTCGTCCAGGTGGAAGAAGGTGGCGGCGTTGGTGGTGCCCAGGTTCTTGGGGGTGCACACGGCGGTGATGTCCGCGCCGGAGGCCACGTGGGCCTCGTACACCTTCTGGAGGGGCAGGTTGATGATGGTGTCGCAGTCGGCCAGCACCACGTGGTCCTGGCGGATGGTCTCTAAGTAGGAGCTGACGCTGGCCAGGGCCTCCATCTTGCCTCTGAAGGTCCGGTCGTCCCGGTGCTGGACCATGGCGAAGGGGGGCAGGAGGCGGAGACCGCCGTGCTTGCGGCTGAGATCCCAGTCCTTGCCGGAGCCCAGGTGGTCCAGAAGGCTCTGGTAGTTGCCGTGGAGGATGACGCCCACATCGTAGACGCCGGCGTTGACCATGCTGCTGAGGACGAAGTCGATCATCCGGTAGCGGCCGCCGAAGGGCACCGAGGCGGGGGAGCGCAGCTCCGTCAGCTCCCGGAGGCCCGTATGTTTCCCGTGTGCAAAAATCAGTCCGTGTAAGCCCTTCATCTCACTACCTCCTCATGGTTGCGGTTGAGCATGGTCTTGGGGGCAACCGTCTCCCCGTCGGCGATGGCCGCGGCGGGGCCGATCACCGCGATGCCCCACTGTTCGGGGTCGCAGGCCATGGGGTCGCCGCCCACCTTGGCGCCGGCGCCCACGGTGACGCCCTCGCCCAGGATGGCGTACTGCACCACCGCGCCCCGCTTCACCGTGACGCCGGGCATCAGCACCGAGTAGCTCACGTCGGCGCCCTCCTCCACCACCACGGAGTCGGAGAGGACGCTGTTGAACACCCGGCCCTCCACGTCGCAGCCCTGGGTCACCACGCTGTGCTCCACAATGGCGTGCTTGCCCAGGAAGGCGGGGGGCTGGTCAGGCAGGCGGGCGTAGATGGGCCAGTCGCTGTCCAGAAGGTCCAGATCGCCCCGGCTGAGCATATCCATGTTGGCGTCCCAGAGGCTCTCCAGGGTGCCCACGTCCTTCCAGTAGCCCTCAAAGCGGTAGGCGATCATCTTCTCGCCGGCGTTCAGCATGGCGGGGATGATGTTCTTGCCGAAGTCGTTGGAGGAGGCGGTGTCGGCCTCGTCATCGATCAGGTACTGGCGCAGCTTCTGCCAGGAGAACACGTAGATGCCCATGGAGGCCAGGTTGCTCTTGGGCTGCTTGGGCTTCTCCTGGAACTCCACGATGTTGTCCTTGTCGTCCACGTTCATGATGCCAAAGCGGGGGGCCTCGTCCCAGGGCACCTCCAGCACGGAGATGGTGCAGGCGGCGCCGGCGGCCTTGTGGGCCTCCACCATCTTCATGTAGTTCATCTTGTAGATGTGGTCGCCGGAGAGGATCACCACGTACTCCGGGTCATACATATCCACAAAGCCGATGTTCTGGTAGATGGCGTTGGCGGTGCCCTTGTACCAGCTGCCCTTGTCCCCCTCCACCATGTAGGGGGGCAGGATGTGGACGCCGCCGTTGGAGCGGTCTAAATCCCAAGGCTGGCCGGAGCCGATGTAGCTGTTGAGCTCCAAGGGCTTATACTGGGTCAGCACGCCCACGGTGTCAATCCCGGCGTTGGTGCAGTTGGACAGGGGAAAGTCGATGATGCGGTACTTCCCGCCGAAGGGGACGGCTGGCTTTGCCACATTCTTGGTCAGCACGTACAGGCGGCTGCCCTGACCGCCGGCCAACAACATGGCGATACACTCTTTCTTCATACCTCTGTGCCTCTCTTCTTTGTCGTTTTCGCGGGGGCCTTTGCGGGGGTCTGGGCCGCCTTGGGCTTCCGGGTGGAGGCCCGGGCGGGGGCTTTCTTCTCAGCGCCGGGTTTTTCCGCAGCCTTGGGGGCGGCCTTCTTCGCCGCGGCCTTGGCGGGGGCCGCCTTCTTTACGGGAGCGGCCTTTTTGGCGGTTGCCTTCTGGACCTTCTCCGCCGCCGGGGCCTCCTCCGCCTTCTTCGCCGTCCGGGGCTTGGGCTTGGCTCTCAGCTTGCCCTCGCAGGTGAAGAACGCCGCGCCCAGGGGCGGAACGCGGATGGCTACGGAGCTCTCCTTGCCGTGGGAGTCGATCCACTCCACCTTGGCGGGGAGGTCGTTGGTGACGCCGCTGCCGCCGAAGCGCTTCTCGTCGGAGTTGAAGACCTCCTTCAGCTCCCGGCAGGGCGGGCAGCCGAAGCGGTAGCCCTCGTAGGCGTTGGGGGAGAAGTTCACCGCGCAGATGAGGGCCTTCCCCACCTTGTCCCGGCGGAGGAACACCACCACGTTGTTGCTGTTGTCGTCGCTGACCAGCCACTCGAACCCCTCCCAGGAGAAGTCCACCTCCCACAGCGGGGAGTTCTCCAGGTAGAAGTGGTTGGCGGCCTTGACGTACTCAAAGAGCTGGCGGTTCTCCTCGTTCTCCAGGAGGCTCCAGTTCAACGCCTTGTAGAAGGCCCACTCCTCCTCGGTGCCCAGCTCCATGCCCATGAAGCTCAGCTTCTTCCCCGGGTGGGAGAGGATGTAGGCGTAGAAGCTGCGGACGCCGGCGAACTTCTGCCAGGTGTCGCCGGGCATCTTGCCGAAGACCGAGCCCTTCATGTGCACCACCTCGTCGTGGGAGATGGGCAGGACATAGTTCTCGGAGAAGGCGTACATCATGGAGAAGGTGATGTCCTTGTGGTTGTACTGCCTGAACCAGGGGTCCATCTTCAGGTAGTGGCACATGTCGTTCATCCAGCCCATGTTCCACTTCAAATTGAACCCCAGGCCGCCGTCGGCGCCGGGCTTGGTGACCAGGGGCCAGGCGGTGGACTCCTCGGCGATCATCAGCACGTTGGGGTTCACGGTGAAGGCCGTCTTGTTCAGGTCCCGCAGGAAGTCGATGGCCTCGATATGCTCCTTGCCGCCGTACTGGTTGGGCCGCCACTCCCCGTCCCGCCGGTCGTAGTCCAGGTAGAGCATGGAGGCCACCGCGTCCACCCGGATGCCGTCGATGTGGTACTCCTTCAGCCAGAAGGCGGCGGAGG
>CANDEH010000115.1 GCA_947383645.1 uncultured Clostridia bacterium
TTTAGCCTTGCTATAAACCGCCGCTGCCGCTCTGCCTGCCTCGCTTCGACTTGCCCCCGAAACTTGCAGGGGCCATCGTTGGCCCAGTGCCGAGAAGGCCGCCGGGCCTGGCGGGGCGTATGCTGAGCCCGCACTTTCCACCGCACCTCTTTAGAACTGTAAGCCGTCAGCGCCTAACCCCGCACCTGCATCAATACTATCGGCACCGCCCTTTCACACTCCCCCGTCTACCCGACAGGGTAGTCCGTAGCGGACGGGGCCAGAACGCAAGTCCTTTCAATGCCCGGCGATGCCCTACCGCATCCTCGTCAATACCCACCCACGTCTCCCCCGCAGAAGGTCGTGCCAACCACCGACCGTAAAAACGGGGTTCTTAGGGGGACCGCGGGTAAGGGCTGTGTCCCGCCGCAGGCGGGGCTAAAGCCCGCCGAGCGGTCCCCCTAAGCGCGCTTTTGGTTACTTTTCCCGCGTGGGAAAAGTAACTCGCCCCGGGGGGCGAAACCCCCTCCCCCCGCTGCGGGGGCCGCAGCAATCACCCCCCACCACAAAAAGCGGAGGGCGGCGCTGCCGCGCCGCCCCTTTTAAGAAAAACAACCTCTCACGCCATACCAGCGGTAATAATCGCCATCTTATAGACCTCCTCCGCATTGCAGCCGCGGCTGAGATCATTGATCGGCGCGTTCAGCCCCTGGAGGATGGGGCCGTAGGCCTCATACCCCCCCAGCCGCTGGGCGATCTTGTAGCCGATATTCCCCGCCTCGATGCAGGGGAATATGAAGGTGTTGGCATACCCCGCCACCTTGCTGCCGGGGAACTTCAGCTGCCCCACCGTGGGGCTCACCGCTGCGTCGAACTGCATCTCGCCGTCGATGGCGAACTCCGGGGCCAGCTCCTGGGCCGCCTTGGTGGCCGCGGCGCTGAGGGGCACGGTGGCGCCCTTGCCGGATCCCTTGGTGGAGAAGC
This sequence comes from uncultured Clostridia bacterium, assembly GCA_947383645.1. Lineage (GTDB taxonomy): Bacteria > Bacillota > Clostridia > Oscillospirales > Oscillospiraceae > CAJFPI01. The sequence goes on from CANDEH010000115.1 coordinate 964, forward strand.
TCAGCATGGCCACCTTGGGCTCGATGCCGAAGAACTTGGCGGTCTTGGCGCTCTCCACCGCCACCTCCGCCAGCTTCTGGGCGGCGGACACGGTGACGTTGCCCTCCTTGTCCACGCTGTCCTCGTAGGAGAGGTTGATGGCGCAGTCGCCCATGCACAGCTTTCTCAGCGCCTCGTCCCCGGTCTCCCGGGTGAGGATGAAGCAGGAGGACACCAGATGGGCGCCGGGCTTGGTCTTGATGAGCTGGAGCGCGGGACGGACGGTATCGGCGGTGGAGTAGGTGGCGCCGCCCAGAAGGGCGTCGGCCTTGCCCATCTTCACCAGCATGGTGCCGAAGTAGTTCCCTTTCTGGAGATTGGCGCGGCAGTCCTCGGGGCTCATCTTGCCCTTGCGCAGCTCCACCATCTTCTCCACCATCTCGTCCATGCCGGAATATGTAGCGGGGTCGATGATCTCCGCACCGGTGATATCAAAGCCGTTCTTCCGGGCGGCGGCCTCCACCTCGTCCACCTTGCCCACCAGGATCACGCCCATCAGATCCTCCTTGAGAAGCCGGGCGGCGGCCTCCTGGATGCGGGCGTCGGGCCCTTCGGTGAAGACGATGGTGCGGCGGGTGGCCTTCAGGTTGTTGAGCAGTGCTGTAAACATGGCGCATGTCCTCCTTGCCGATTGGCATACTATTATAGTTGGGATTGCTCCGCCTGAGCAGGGTCTCATGGGGATAGTATAGCGCACTTTTCCAAATCCTTCAATGATAAATTAGGAATTAGGAGTTAGGAATCAGGAATTTCTGGTGTCCGGCTGTGCCGGACAGATCTTAAATAGAACGGGAGACCCGCCGCCTGAAAAAATTCCTAATTCCTCATTCCTAACTCCTAATTATATTATGTATACCACCACATCTTGGGGTTGACGTTTTCTGGGAAAGCGTGTACAATAGCATTTGTAACCAAATTGTAACATAACTCCGGTTGACAGGGGGGCGCGCGTCCCCATCCGGCTGCCGGATTTTGTCTGCGAGGTTTGTATAAATGAAGAAAGATCAGAGAGAGAAAGAGACGCGGCGGACGCCCCGCCGCCTCCGCCGAAACACTTTTCCGGAGTCCAACCGGCTCCTGCCCCAGCTGCGCATTCTGTCCCGGGCCCTGCTGCCCTTCCTGGGGGCCATGGTCTCCCGCTTCTTCTGGTGGATCGGGGACAACTGGACCCGGTTCTACGCCAGGCTGCTCAACCGGCGGGAGCGGATGCGCCTGCCTGCGGCCATGTTCCTCACCGCCAGCATCCTGATTGCCGCCTCGGCGGTGTTCGTCTCCGTCTTCACCTTCGGCACCACGGTGACCTACGACGGCACGGAGCTTGGCACCGTGCCCACCGAGGATGTGGCCGTCACCGCCCTCAGCGAGGTGGAGAGCGAGCTCTCCGGCGTCCTGGGGGACTCCTTCACGCTGGATATGTCCAAGGTGTCCTACTCCACAGGCATCGTCCCCCGGCGGGAGGTGGTGGACGAGACCGCCATTGAGACCACCCTCAACGACCAGCTGGACCTGGTGACCTACGGCTACTCCCTCTATGTGGACGGGGAGCTGATCGGGTCCACCCGCAGCCGGGAGGCGCTGGAGGCCCTTCTGGAGCAGGTGAAGGCCCCCTACCTCAATGAGAACACCCAGTCCATCGACTTCTTAGAGCCGGTGGAGATTGTGGAGGGGTACCTCCCCAACGAGAGCATCTGCAACCTGGGCGACATCGTGCTGAAGATCAACGAGACCAAGGAGGGCGAGGTCACCCACGTGGTGGAGGCCGGCGAGACCTGGGGCCAGATCGCCCAGGACTACAACATCGCCTCCAAGGACCTGGAGGCTCTGAACCCCGGTTTCGACATCAACAAGCTCCAGATCGGCGACGAGCTGACCATCAGCAACGCCGTGCCCTATCTCACCATTCAGGTGACCCAGTGGGAGTACTACGAGGCGGAGATCCCCTTCGAGATCGAGTATATCGACGACGCCAGCATGTGGGAGGGCGACACCTCCGTGGTGAAGAAGGGCGTCTACGGCATTGCGGATACCACCGCCCTTGTGACCTACGTCAACAGCGAGGAGACCAGGCGTGAGATCACCGAGCAGACGGTAATCAGTCAGCCCGAGGCGGCCGTCTACCGCCGGGGCACCGCGCCGCGTCCCAGCTGGGCCCCCACCGGCTCCTTCCGCTGGCCCACCAACGGCAATATCTCCTCCTACTACGGCTGGCGCAGCATCTTCGGCGGCCGCAGCTTCCACGGCGGGCTGGACATCTACAACAGCTACGGTACGGACATCGTGGCTGCGGACGGCGGCATCGTCAAGACCGCCGGCTGGTCCGGCGCCTACGGGTATCTGGTGGTAATCGACCATCAGAACGGCTATCAGACCTACTACGGCCACAACAGCAAGCTGCTGGTCAGCGTGGGGCAGAAGGTCCACAAGGGCCAGCACATCGCAGAGATGGGCGCCACCGGCCGGGTCACCGGCACCCATTGCCACTTCGAGGTCCGCTACAACGGCGAGCGGCAGAATCCGCTGAACTATCTGCCCTAAAGAAAAAAAGGCCGCCCCGGCGGGCGGAGAGTTGGAATTCCCACAGGAAACTGTACGCACAGCCACGCCTCTGTCTCCGGCGGAGACGGACCCCCGCGGCTGCGCGTACAGTTTCCTGTGATAGAGAAGGGGATATCAAAATGACGATCACACAGCGGCTGGAGGAGCTGGCCCGGTTCAGCAGCACCGACGCGGACCGGGAGGGGGTCACCCGTCTGCCCTTCACGCCGGCCCAGGAGGAGGCGGCGCGGTGGCTGACGGAGCAGATGAAGGCCCTGGGTCTATCCGCCCGGACAGACGCCTGCGGCACCGTGGCCGGGTTCCTCCCGGGCCGGCGGGAGGAGGTTTTAATCCTGGGGTCCCACTACGACAGCGTCCCCCGGGGCGGGCGATACGACGGCTGCGCCGGCATCCTCACCGCCCTGGAGGCGATCCGGCGGCTGGGGGGTGAGCGGCCCTGGTACTCCCTGCTGGTGTTGGCCCTCAACGACGAGGAGGGGGTCCGCTTCACCAAGGGTTTCCTCTCCAGCCGCACGGTCTGCGGCGAGTGGGGGCCGGCAGAGTGGGCGGAAATCCGGGACCGGGAGACCGGCGAGGGTCTGGCGGAGATGATGGCCGCCTCCCCCTTTCGGGGCGGGGTGATCCGCCTGCCGGAGCGGGCCAGGGGTTATCTGGAGCTCCACGTGGAGCAGGGCCCCGTCCTGGACCGGCGGGAGCTGTCCGCCGCCGTGGTGGACCGGATTGTGGGACTGTACTACGGCTGCTACCGGCTGCTGGGGTGTCAGAACCACGCGGGCACGACGCCCATGGACAGCCGGATGGACCCCATGCCCGTCTTTGGGGAGATCGCCGCCCGTCTGCCCGGTCTGGCCAGGGAGATAGGGGACTGCGCAGCCACCATCGGCTGGGTGGAGGCGGACCCCAACGCCCCCAACGTGATCCCCGGCAGCGTGCGCTTCAGCGTGGACCTGCGCAGCGCCGACGGGGCGGTGCTGGAGCGGCTGCACCGTCGGACGGAGGAGCTGATTTGGGAGGCCGCCGCCCGGGCCGGGGTTCCGGCGGAGCGCCAGGGGGAGCGGTACACGCCGCCGGTGGCCATGGACACGGTCATGATGGCACATCTGGAGCGGTGCATGGCGCAGGCGGGCCTGCCGGTCTTCCACATGGACAGCGGCGCCGGCCACGACGCCCAGGTTTTCGCCCGGAATCTGCCCACAGCCATGCTCTTCGTCCCCAGTCGGGGCGGGCTGAGCCATAATAAGGAGGAGTTCACCCGGGAGGAGGACCTGCAGCGGGGCTGCGACATCCTCCATTGTTTTATCCGGGAGGCGTTTTGAAGCAGGCAGCCCTGTCCAAGCGGATGGTTCCGCCGGACAGGGCTGCCTTATTTGGGGGATGGGGCGTCAAAATCCGGGGTAACGGGGAGGGCCCGGAGACCGCGGAGGCGCGGCGGGACGCGGGTGGCAGCCTGGCGCTGTCCAGGCACCGCCGGATGCCGGGGGATATCTCACTTGACAAAGCCGGACATGCTGTAAAGGGGACGGTCATTATGTCGATGGATGCCACATTGCAGGTTCGCATGGACGGCGGGTTCAAGGCCAGTGTGGAGGAGCTATACCGGAGCCCGGGGACCTCCTTTGCCGGGGCGGTCCGCATCTTTGTCCAGCAGCGCCTTTTGGCCGGGGGGATGCCCTTTCGCCCCACCCTCCGCACCCGGGAGTATATGACAGCGGAGGAGCTCGACGGCAGGCTCTCCCGGGCGGAGGCGAATGTGTGGGCCGTATGCTCCCAGGAGGCGCTGGATGAGAGAGTGCGGGAGAAACCTGGAACTGGATAAAGTGCTGCGCAGGGTCCATATTCTGGCCGTCTGCACAAAGAGCTGCGACCTGTCCGTCCATTTGGAGGAGCGTACATAGGAGATAGAGTCAAAACCTCCGGCTAAGTTGGAGGCTTGAGTAAGCCACAGAAGGGCTTGATGCCGGCAGGCGTCTCAAGACGCATCAAACATCTTTCGCCTGCATCTCCTGTCCTGCCGCCCGTAAACGGGTAAATCATCTTCTATTTGAGACTTTTACGTAACGGTTTCCTGGTAAGTTGTCAACTCGCTTCGCTTGTAACTGTTTGCTAAAGCATATGAGGGGAGCCCACCAGCAGAGCTGGCGGTTCTTTCTTTCCAGCAGAAGTGAGCCGCAGGCAAATGCCTGCGGCTCAGGCTGTCAAAAAAGTCGGCAGAGCAGGATGGCGGTAAGGAGAACAGTATGAAATGAACCCAAGAGGGGTTCCTTTCACGTCAAATCGCCCGCCGCACCCCAAGGGCACTTCTTCGCCGCTGCGCGGCTCAGGCGCAGCGACAAATTGCGGCTTTTTGCCGTCTTACCGTCTGCCTCTGCGGGGGCCGCTCTGGGGCGGCTTTCCGCCTCTGCCCGCTCTTGCCGGAGGCTTGGCGTTCCTGCCGGCGGGCTTGGCGCCCTTCTCCGGGGGCTTGGCGGCTTTTCCGCCCTTGGACGGCCTCGCCAGAGGCGAGGCGGGCTTTGGGGGCCCGGATTTCCCCGCCTTCTGCCGCTCCGCTGTCTCCACCGCGCTACGCAGAGGGCGGATCAGGCAGTCCTTGCCGTAGCCGATCAGGTCCGGGCGGTTTACCCGGTGGAGGGCCTCCGTCACCAGCCGCCGCATCTCCGGGCGTTTCCACTGCAAAAGCGCCCGCTGTAACGCCTTGTCGTGGGCGGACTTGGCCACGTACACCGGCTCCATGGTCCGGGGGTCCAGCTCCGTATACCACATGCAGGTGGAGAGGGTCCCCGGGGTGGGGTAGAAGTCCTGGACCTGCTCCGGCTGGCGGCCGGTCTTGTTGAGATACACCGCTAATTCCACCGCGTCGCTGAGGGTGCAGCCCGGGTGGGAGCTCATGAGATAGGGCACGATGTACTGGTCCAGGCCGTAGCGCTGGTTCAAACGCTGGTACTTCTCGCAGAAGCGCAGGTACACGTCGAAGTGGGGCTTGCCCATGTAGTCCAGTACGCCGCTGGCACAGTGCTCCGGGGCCACCTTCAGCTGGCCGGAGATGTGGTAGCGCACCAGGTCCGCGAAGAACTCGCTGTTCTTTTCCTGGAGCATGTAGTCGTAGCGGATGCCGCTGCGGATGAACACCTTCTTCACCCCCGGCACCGCCCGGACCTTCC